>JBJMGZ010000386.1:0-15146 GCA_045807605.1 Thermoanaerobaculia bacterium
CTTCGCCCGGATCATCGCGAACCAGTACCTGGACGAGCCCGTCTTCGAGCCCGACGGCCTCTACAACACCCGCTCCGAGGCCTACCAGGTGACGCTGCGGGTGCTCGACGAGTTCTATCGCGAGGTCCTCTCCCACGGCTCGCTTCCGATCGTGGTGATGTATCCCGAGCGGCAGGACATCCTGCGCCGGCGCGACGGCAGGAAGCTGATGTATCAACCGCTCCTGGACGAGCTTCGGCGCCGGGGCTACCGCGTGATCGATCTGGCGGATGGCTTCGCGCGCTACGACCCGGAGGCCAGGATGGCACGCAAGAGCTTCGTCCACTATCCGAAGCAGGGAAACCGGATGGCGGCGCGCTGGATCCATGAGTCTCTGGCACAGCAGGGCCTCACACGCCCCGTCTGGCGCTGACCGCCCCGGCCGTGGCAAGATACCCTCAGCGATTTCGGATCGAAACCGGAAGATCTCATGGCTGGCTCGTCCTCAGCGGCGGCCCGGGTGCCGTTCGGCAGGCTCGGCGACGCCGCGCTGCTCAAGCGCTTCGCGACCGCGTTCGGCCTGTCTCCGCGGCCCGGGATCGCGGGCCGCGAGGTCCTGGACCCCCTCTACGCTGGCCTGCCGGGCCGGTTCCCTCCCCTGTTCGAGCAGCTCGTCACCGCCTATGAGTGGGACGGAGAGATCGACCTGGGTCCGTTCCGGCTGCTCCCCAACCCCGTGGGCAGGCCCGTGGACGTCTCCGGGCTGGACGGTGGATTCATCCCCTTCGGGATCGGGCCGGACGGCGGGTGGGTGTGCTTCGATACCGGGCGGCGGCGGAACGATCGGGATTGTCCGGTGGTATCTGGAGGGGTGGGAGGGGCGGAGGTCGCTCCGAGCTTCAAGGCGCTGATGGAGCGGTTGACGGGCTGAGGGGCGCCGGCGCTTCAGGCCTGCGCCAGCCGCGCGCGAGGACCGCCAGGCTGACCAGGAACAGGGGGGCGCCGTGGTGGATCCGGGCGCTCACCATCAGGAACGCCGCCCAGGAGAGCGCCACCTCCACAGGGCCGAACCATTGCGCGAGCGCTGCGACGGAGTAGAGGTTGGAAACCGGCTGGAAGAGCTCCAGGAAGGCCCAGGAGCTGCGCCGCTCGCGCAGCGCGACGCCCACGGCGAGGGCCAGCGGGGTGAGGACCCAGACCGCGGCCGTCCTGATCCCGTCCGGCACGAAGCGATAGAGGTTGGAGTCGTGCGCGGCGTAGTCGTCGATCGGGGGCTCGGCCGCGCGCCACTCCGCGATCCAGCCCGGGCGCAGCCAGAAGCAGAGGAGGAGCATGCCGAGCGCCGCCGCGATCCCCACGGCGAGCCGCCGCCGGTCCGAGTGGCCGAGGAACCAGGGCACGATCACGAAGGCGAGTTGGGGCTTGGCGAGGAGGAGCGGGAACGCGAGCGGCCCGAGGAGGCTGGCGGCCAGGGCCAGAGGCAGGTCCACCTGGCCGACGAAGAACGTGAAGAGCACGGGGAAGGAGAGCAGCGCCCATCCGGTCCGCCGTCCGGCGGCCTTCCACAGCATCCAGAGGGTCCCCAGGGCGTAGACCGCGTAGGCCGCGAGCCGGGGCAGCAGGCCGAACGGCACGAACAGGACGGCAAGCGGGAGCGGGCTCACGAACCCGCGGACCTTGTAGGGCGACGTCCCGGCCAGGATCCGCCGCCCGCTCCGCCAGAAGATCTCGAAGTCGTAGAGCGGATAGACGTGCCGATCGCTCTTGAACGTGGTCAGGACCAGGTACGCGACCGCGGCGACGCAGAGCGCCCGCAGGAGCCACGGCCAGGCAGTCTTCCCCGAGCTCAGGCCGACCACGGCCCGGTCCCCGTGGACGACCCGGCCGTCTCGACCTCCGCCACGGGCGCTCTCCTGAGCAGCTCGTCGAGCCGCGCCCGGGCGTCCGCGGAATCCACCTTCCCCTGCGGGAGATAGACCACCATCCAGACGCGGTCGGTCCCCTCGTGCACCCTCACCCTCTCGCTGTCCGTGATCGGCGTGCTGAAGGGGCCCTCCCTGTCTTCGAGCAGCGGCTTGCCTTCCAGGTTGAAGGGACCGCGGAGCGACTGCACCGTCTCTCCCGGCCGGCCGGCGCGGAGAACAACCGGCGGCGTGAAGGTGCCGTCGGCCGAGGCGCAGCAGGGCACGGCCAGCTCCACCGAGAGGCAGTTGTTGAGGTCCACGAACGGATGGATCGCCGGCAGCTCCTCCCCCTTGAGCAGCCTCCTCAGAAGAGCCTCGGACGACGGGCGGTAGCGCGTCGGATCGCAGCCGGCGGCCCGGAACAGGGACCGCACCGCGGCCACGACGGGATCGGCGGAGAGGCTGTCCCCCGCGAAGTTGGCCCGGGCGACCTCGGTCACCTCTTCGCGGAGAGCGGCCAATGCCTCGTCGTGGCCCGGACGGAGCCGCAGCCGCAGCCAGAGCAGCTCCCAGCCGGGCAGCTCGTGCTTCACCTCGAACATCATTTCAAAGTCACCCGCACGATCGTCCCGTTGTTCCGCAGCTCGACCAGGTTGGACTGGATGTCGGTCACCAGGAAGCCCTGGTAGCTCTCGCCTTTGGCCAGCACCTTGTCGTTGATCAGCGCCACGGGCTGGGTGGCCGAAAAGGCGATGCCGTTCAGCCGCAGCGAGCCGCCTTCGGGAAGCGGGATCTCGCGGACGTAGGTCCGGATCTCGGGCGCGGGCGTCGGCGCTGGAGTGGGCTCGGGGGTCGGCACGGGCTCGGGAGCGGCGGGAGCCGGAGTGGGCTCGGGCTCGGGAGCCGGGATGGGAGTCTCGACGACGGGCTCCGGCGTGGGCTTGGGAGCCGGAGTCGGCTCGGGAGTCGCTTCCGGTATCTCCTCCATCATGACGACCGGACGCTCGGCAGGCGGTTCCGGGGCCGGAGCCGGTGCGGAGGGAGCTTCGGCGCTCCGGGATTCGGGCCGAGGCTCGGGCGAGCTGCCGCGTCCCCCGTCTCCGATATGGATACCGAGGGCGATCCCGGCGACCACGAGGAGAGCCACGGCCGCTCCGATCAGGGCGGGAGGGACACCGGAGCGCCTCCTCGAGGCCATGGGCGGGAGCACCGGCACGTGGCGGTAGGCCTCGTCCCGTTTCGCCGCGTCCTGGCGGGCGGCTTCCTGGCGCGCGCGCCTCAGCGCCTCGTCGATCAGGCTCAAAAGTTCCCCTCCAGCTCGCGGACGGCCCGCCTCACATGCCGCCGGGTCAGATGGTCGTCCCCTTCCACATAGCCGCAGAGGAGCGCCTTGTCGCAGACGGCGTTGACCAGCCGGGGCACGCCCCCGGAGTAGCGGTAAATGCTGCCGAGCGCCCAGCGGCTGAAGCTCGGCCGCCCGTTCGCCCCCACCACCTGGAGACGATGCTGGATGTAATGCTCCATCTCCTGGCGCGAGAGCGGCGCCAGATGGTAGCGCACCGTGATCCGCTGCCGGAGCTGGCGCAGACCCGCATCGTCCAGCTTCTGCCGCAGCTCCGGCTGGCCGAGGAGCACGATCTGCAGCAGCTTGCGTTGGTCGGTCTCCAGGTTCGAGAGCAGGCGGATCTGCTCCAGAAGGTCGTGGCTCAGGTCCTGCGCCTCGTCGATCAGGAGCACCACGTCGTTGCCCTCGGCGAGCTGGTCGAGAAGATACTGGTTGAGCCGCTGCAGGGCCTCTACCCGGTCAAAACGCCTGTCGTCCGAGGGCTCCAGGCCGAGCTCGATCAGGATCGAGCGCAGGAGCTGGTCGCCCGTCAGGCAGGGGTTGAGGATCAGCGCCGTTCGGTATTGCGGCCCGAGCTCTTCCAGCAGCGCGCGGCAGACCGTCGTCTTGCCCGCTCCCACCTCGCCCGTGATCTGGATGAACCCCTTGCGCTCCCGCAGCCCGAACAGGATGTGGTTGTACGCCTCGCGATGGCGGTCGCTGAAAAACAGGAACCGCGGATCGGGCGTGATGTTGAACGGCGCCTCGCGGAAGCCGTAGAAGTCGTTGTACATCCTGGACTTACTCTCTCACAAGCGGCTCTCTCACGAGCGCCTCTTTCGCGGTTCGGCTCAGGCGCTTGATGCGCAGCTCCTCGCGCAGCGCGTCGCCCCAGGAGCCGATCTCCCGCGACCAGACGAGGGAGACCGGCAGGCGGGAACGAGTGTACCGCGAGGCGCGGCCCGCCTGGTGCTGAATCAGCCGGCGCTCCAGGTCGAGCGCGATCCCGGTGTAGAGAGAGCCGTCCCCGCAGCGCAGGATGTAGAGGAACGCCACCGCGGGGATTCTATGCTTTACAGCGACTTCAAATACTCCACCAGATCCCCCTTCTCCGCCGCCGACAGCCCCAGGCTCCGGACCGCGTCGTAGTGGTTCACGACGTCGAGCAGGGTGGCGAAGCGGCCGTCGTGGTAGAAGCCCCCCTTCGTGTGGCTCCAGAGCCCCTTGAGCGGGGTGGTGCGGTAGCGGTCCTCGGGCCCGCGGTCCGCCTGGAAGGCGTCGATCCCGATCTCCTCCGGCTTGTGCAGGTTCCAGCCGGGCTCGGTGAACAGGGGCGGCACATGGCAGGTCCCGCATTGCGCCTTGCCCGCGAACAGGATCCGGCCGCGGCGCGCCCCGCCGGCGTCGAAGCTGCCCGCCGAGGGAGTGGGGGCGGCGAGGGCGAGCTGGTAGAAGTGGAGGTCGGCCAGCTTCGGCGTGATCAGGTCGGGCTCGTTGCGGACGTCCGAGAAGCCGTTGTGGGCGGCCACCGGGTGCTTGACCGGGTCGTCGAGGCGCGGATCGAAGAAGGTCCCCTTGCCGTTCATCTCCAGGTTGCCCACGAAGGCGTTCCAGTAGGTCACCGAGCCCCATCCCTCATAGGTGTGGAGGTTGACCCCGGCCAGCCCGAAGGCCGGCGGGATCAGCACCGCCGCGGTCTTGCCGTCCGGCCGGAAGGCCTTGCCGTCCAGGTTCAGATGGGCGTCGAACCGGCCCGGCCCCCAGCTCTGGAAGACGGTCCTGACCGTCGCCACGTCCACCCCCAGAAGGTCGGCAAAGGGCTGGAGGTTCGGCGCCAGATTGAGGATGGCGCCCACGTTGAGATCCCGGTTGGCCCAGCCGTCGAGCCGGTTGCCGATCCCGGGAGCGACCGAGTTGTCGACGGTCGAGTGGCAGAAGGCGCAGGTGATCCCCAGGTTGCGGATCGAGCCGTCCTTGCCCACCTCCGCCTCGACGCCGACCACCGCGCCGAGGGAGAGCAGGGCCGCGGTGGTCGCTGGATCGTCCAGGTCGACCTTGCCCTTCCGGATGGCGCGGATCAGCTCCTGCGGCAGGGCCGCGGAGTCCACCTTGAGCCCCACGGCGAGGGCGGTCCGGGGCGGGACGGTCCGGATGGCCTCGTTGAGCCGGAGGGCGTCGGTGAAGAACGCCTCGCTGCCCAGCGTATCGTGGCGGAAGGTGAGGCGTCCCCGCTCGATCATCCCCTTGGCGCTGCGCAGGACGGGATCCGCCTTGGCGGGATCCGCCGCGGGCTCCAGGGCGAAGGCGTAGGCGACGGCGGCGAGCGCCAGGATCCCCAATGCGATGCTCTTTCTCAGTTGCATAACCAACCTCCTTCCAACCGAACAGAGTCGCGGGAGGCGGATTGGTTACAGGTCTAGCTTTCAGAACGCAGGATCGTGTTCTGGCGACCGGCCTCGGGGTCGATCCGGACAAGCCCGCCGTTCTTCCGGACGAAGAGCTGCGTCCCGAGACTCCCGACAGGCAGGCTCGGCCAGCCTTGCGGGACCAGCCCTTCGCCGATCGGGCGCAGCGCGCCGCTCTCCAGGTCCAGGAGATCGCTCCGCCAGGCCCTCTCGACGGACCGGTCCTGCGTGGACGCCACGACCAGGAGCCCGGGAGCGGGCTGGCCTCCGAAACGGACGTAGGAACCGGGGAGGGCGAAGCGCTTCAGCTCCGCCCCGGAGCCGTCCAGGAGGAGCAGCTCGCTCTGGCCCCGGCTCCGCAGGAGGACCACTGCGCGTCCATCCGGCAGGAAGGAGGCCAGGCTCACGCTCCCCGCGATCGGCATGCCGGCCGGGGGCTCTCCGGTGCGGAGATCCGCGATGGCGATCACCACCCGGTCCGGATCCTCCCGGGAGACGAGGAGGGCCCGCTGTCCGTCCGGGCTGATCTCCTGGAGGACATGCTTGCCGGGCACCCGGATCTCCCGCGAGATCCGGCCCGTGTCGAGGTCGAAATCGAGCACCCGCATCTCGCTCGCCCCCCTCCACTGCAAGCGCGTGCCGTAGAAACGGAGAGTGCGGGAGTCGAGGAAGCGCAGGCGGTTCTGCTCCCAGGCCTCCTCCTGCAGCACCGGCGCGGCCACCAGCAGCCGCCCGTTCCCCAGCTCCTGCGCGAGGATCCGCTCGCCGGCGATGCAGGCCACCCTGCTCCCGTCCGGGGAGAGGGCGAGGGAGTGCGGAACGTCCTTCGAAAAGCCGACCGGGGTCGCGGCCGGCTGCGCTCCCGGGCGGCCGAGCTCCAGCCGATGGACGGTCACCGGGAAGGTGCCGCGGCCGGCCACCTCCATCCAGGCCGCGTGGCGGCCGTCGCGGGAGAAGGCCAGGCTTCCCCAGACCGGCGACTGCGCTCCGATCCGGTAGGACCGTCCCGACGAGGTGTCCAGCAGGAAGGCGGGCTCGTACTTCCCCCGGCCCACCCCGGTGGAGCCTCCGAGAGCGATCCAGTCCCCCGCCGGCGCGGGGATGGTTCCGGCGATCTCCACCAGGTCCTCGGGAGCCGCGGCGAGCACCCACTGCGCATACCCGCCGTAGGCCAGGACCGAGAGGCCCAGGAGGGCCCAGAGCGTGAGGGAGAGGAGACGATGCGCCCGCCGCAGGTCGGTGCGGGCCTGCGTCACCTGGACGGCGCTCGCCGCCGCGAAGGAGAGCACGGCCGCGACGAGCAGCCCGGCCTGCGCCGCGGCCAGGGCGCCGAACGCCCAGGCGGAGAACAGGCGCGCCGCCGCGATCCAGGCGAGCACGGCGAGCACGGTCCCGGCGAGCAGGTCGAGCAGGAGCCAGGGCGAGCGCGACCGCACCATCACACCCATGGCGTTGGCGGCCAGCAGCAGGGCCAGCACGGTCAGGAGCCAGAGAGCGGAGGCCAGCCCGGAGTCCATCCCCCGGCTGAGCCCCTGCCCCCAAGAGCCGGACGGGTCCGGCCGGTCGCCGAGCAGCAGACAGGGGAGGAGGACCAGAACCCCGGAGCCGAACGCGAGGAGAGCGGCGCCGGCGAGCTTGCCCGCCCAGATCGCCCAGCCCGCCAGAGGACGGGAGAAGTAGAACCCGAGGCGCCGCTCGGCCAGATCGCGGGCGACCACCGTGCTCCCGAGCACCAGGGCCAGGACGTAGCTGACGATCACGGCGAGGGCGATCGCGGTGCCGGCGCGCGCGTCCGGCGCCTGGGAGAACCCCAGCGGCAGGAGCGGCACGGCCAGGGGGATGAGGCCCAGGAAGGCCGCGGCCAGCGCCAACAGCCAGCGCTCGGCGAGCTCCCGCCGGAGGATGGCCCCCAACCCGGTCAACTGCGCCCTCATCTCGTCCCCTCCTGGCCCACCAGCGAGAGGAAGATCTCCTCCAGCGTCATGGCCGAGACCTCGACCTCCTCCCTCGCGAACGACTCGTCCCAGCCGGCGACCACCACCTCCGAGCCCCAGGCGCGGGTCGTGGACGAGACCGGCGCGAGCGCCTCGAGCTCCTGCCCGTTCCCGGCGGGGAGCCGCAGCCGGCGGAACCGCTGTTTCAGGGTATCCATCTCCTCGTCCACCAGGAGCCGGCCGCCGCGCAGGACGCCGACCCGGTCCGCGATCCCCTCGACGCCGGCCAGGTCGTGGCTGGTGAGGAAGACCGTCGTGCCACGATCGGCCAGGTCCACGATCAGCTCGTCGAAGACCGCGCGCCGCGCCACCGGATCGAGCCCCAGGGTGGGATCGTCCAGGATGAGCAGCCGCGGGGAGCCGGCGAGGGCCAGAGAGAGGGTCACCTGCCCCTTCTGCCCCTTGGAGAGCTGGCCGAACGGGACCCCCGAAGGAACGCCGAAGCGCTCCAGCCGCGCCTCGAAGCCGGCCCCGTCCCAGGAGGAATAAAGGCCGGAGCAGAAGCGGGCGAGCTCGCGCGCGTTCATGGAGGGCGGCGCGTCGGGCTCCTCCGGCACGACGCCGACCTCGCGCAGAAGCGCGGCGCGCTCGCGCCAGGCGTCGCCGCCCAGCAGGCGGACGCTCCCCGATCCCGGCCGCTGCTCGCCGAGCAGGCAGCGGACGAGCGAGCTCTTGCCCGCGCCGTTGCGGCCGAGGAGGACGTACACCGATCCCTCCGGCACCGCCAGCGACACCCGGTCGAGCACGAGCCGCCGGCCGTAGCGGACGCTCAGCTCTTCGACGGCGACGAGGTCCATGCCTCTGCCTCCCTCTGTTCCTGCTCCGGTTCCTGCTCTTGCGCGCCTTCGCCGAGGCTGCTCCAAGCGTCGTCCAGCGTCCCCCGGGTCTCCTCGCGGCCGGCGCCGAGGGTCACCGCCAGGCTCGCGTACCGTACCGCGCCCTGCAGGAGTTTCTTGCCCCGCTCCCGGGACGACAGGTCGGGCGGCGAGTCGCTCACGTACGTCCCCTCCCCGCGCTTCACCGTGAGCACCCCGGCATCCGTCAGCCGCTGATAGGCCTTCGAAACGGTCGCGGGATTCACCTGCAGATCGCGGGCGAGGTCCCGCACGGAAGGTACCGGCGCTCCCGTCGCGAGCGCGCCCGACGCGACAAGATGGCGCACGCTCTCCTCGATCTGGCGCCAGATCGGCCGGGGGTCGGCAGGGTCGATGCGCAGGCTCCGGCTCACGTGGGTGTATGATACCAGTAACACAGCAGGCCGCCGACACGTATTGATGACTATCAATGTTTTGGCATCGAGGCTCCTTTTTGGCTCGATGACGCACTCATACTCTGTAGCAGGCGATTGAATTCGTTCCCGGACGGCTCATGGTGAGCGTCCGGATCCAAGACCCTCGGAGGAGATCCGTATGTCCCGCAAAGTGCGAATCATGCTGGCGCTGGTGATGCTGACGCTTTTCCTGGGAAGCGGAGCGGCGCACGCTCTCCCGTCGGAAGGCCGCAATGCCGACCGGAGCCCTGGCATGCTGGTCGCAGTCTGGGAGTGGATGGCTTCGCTGCTGGAGGGCCGGGTCACGTTCTTCCATGTGACCGAGGCCGCGGGTGGAACGGTCCAGCCCCCTCCGCCCTCGACCGGGGACGGTGGTCCCTTCATCGATCCGAACGGCTAGACCCTCTCTTTTTGCTGCATGATGCGATTACGGTAGAATCACAGGGAAGCAGCGGCTCGGTACGAGGAGACAGACATGGAACGTTCGCCGGACAAGCGGATGGGCGCCTTGGCACGGGTTCTCGCACGGGCTCTCAATGCGGACAAGGAAGGCATGGAAGATCCGGAGGAGGGACCTCAGGTCCACGGCGGGTCGATCCTCGAGGACGAGGAGTCGATGGAGAGCGTGATCCGGATGGTCCTGAGCCGTACCTCCAGGGTCGCTCAGGAGAGGGCCGAGGCCCCGGCTCAGCTCGCCGAGCTGTTGGCGATGCCCAATCACGAGCGGGACTCGGCCGTGCACACGCAGGAGCGGTTCCGGACCTACTCTCTCGCCGCCTACACGCTGGAGCGCTGCGAGAAGGTGGTCCTCCACGATCCGCTCATGGCCGGGGAGCTGGCCCGCCTGGCCAAGGTGATCTCCCAGCAGGCGGATCCCCGGGAGTGCGGCGGCGCGGCCGCGCTGGCCGACCTCGAGGCCTACGCCATGGCCGTGGAGGCCAACGCCGCGCGCGTGTCGGGCGACCTGCGGGTCTCGTTCAGCACGTTCCTGCAATCGCGCCGCACGCAGGAGCGGGGAGGCGCGGATCCGGACCTCTCGGCCCGCATCGACCTGCTGGAATCCTCTCTGCGCCGCGACCTGCGCCAGTTCGGCGCCGCCTTCGAGCTCCTCGACCGGGCAGAGGAGGGCTTCGTGGCCCTCAACGACCGCAACCTGCAGGCCCGGGTGATCATCAACCGGGCGAATGTCTTCCTGATCACCCGGGAGCTCGACCGGGTAGTCGAGAACCTGCGCCAGGCCCTGCCCCTGGCCCAGGACCCGTGGCTCGCGCTGATCGTGCGCCACAACCTCATCACCTCCCTGACCGAGTGCGGGAGGGCGCGGGAGGCCGCGGACCTCTTCGACTCCTCCAGGGACCTCTACCTGCAGTTCAACGATCCGCTGACCACCAGCCGCCGCATCTGGGCCGAAGGGCTCATCGCGCGGGAGCTGGACGAGGACCCCACCCGGTCCGAGCAGCTCCTCACGCAGGCCATGGAGCGGCTGGCCGAGCACGGCTACGCCTACGACGCGGCGCTGGCCGGCCTCGACCTGGTCACGGTCTACGCCCGCCAGGGGGAGACCGCCAAGGTCTTCCGGGTCGCCTCGGACCTGGTACATCTGTTCCAGTCCCGGGACGTCCATCCGGAGACGCTCGCCGCCCTCAAGGCGGTGCAGGACGCCGCCGAGCGGGCCGCGGTCAGCTCCAAGATCCTCGCCCATGCCGCCGACCAGGTCCGCGTCAACCAGGTGCGGCGCAACCCCGCGAACTAGCCCCTCGACCCTCTTCCGAGCACCCTGACACCGGCTCTTCACGAGCCGGTGTCATTTTTTTCGCCTCTGCGGCAACTTATATAAGAGGGGCTTTGAATTGCTGGAGGGGTTCCATGACACACCTGACGGAAGAGCAGACGAGGGCACTCGCCCGCCGGTTCGCGGCCGAGGTGCGACACCTGGAGGAGTGCGCGGAGTGCAGGTCGCACCTGCGGGAGGTCGCCGCGCAGGAGGACGGCGGCTATCGCGCGGCCCTGATCCGGGCGGCGAGGGACACGCTGCGCAGGATCCCGGCCGTCCGGGCCGAGAAGGCCGCGGCGCCCGACCTGCTGGCCGAGCTCGTCTCCCTGCCGGAGATCGAGCGCGAGACGGCGCTCGCGGTGGACGCCCGGTTCCACAGCTATGCGCTGGCCTCCTACATCCTGAAGCGCTGTGAGACGGAGATCCCGCGCGATCCGGACCGGGGCCGGGCGCTCGCCCGGCTCGCCCGCGCCGTGACCGAGCAGGTGGATCCCCGGTCCTGCGGCGGCACGGCCGCGCTCGCCGATCTCGAGGCCTACTCCTTCGCCATGGAAGGGGAGGCGCTCCGCATCTCGGGCGATCCCGATCACGCGCTGCGGTCGTTCGCCGAGGGCCGGCTGCACCAGGAGCGCGGCGGGGCCGATCCCGATCTCGCCGCGCGCATCGACCTGCTGGAAGCGGTCCTGCGCCGCGACCTGGGCCAGATCCAGACCGCCCTCGGCCTGCTCGACCGCGCCGCCGAGGGGTTCATGGCGCTCAAGGAGCACGACCAGCTGAGCCTGATCCTGCTGCACCGGGCAAGCTTTCTGAGAGACCGGCGAAAGAGGCCGGCTGGAGCCCTGGGCAACGAGCCGGGGCCGCCGCAGCCCCGGCAGTACCGGAGCCACTGAAAGGACCAAAAGGACTTAAGGGACTTCAAGGCAATACCGTTCGCTTAAGGTGCTTTATGTAGGGGAGGGGCTCGCCCCCTCCCGGGCGGGGGCAAGCCCCGCCCCTACATTACGGCCCAAAGTGAACAGCATTGGACTTAAAGGACGATCGTTTATCCGACGTCCTTTGAGTCCTTTACGTCCTTTTTGTCCTTTGCGCCCTTTCCGACCTTACCCCAGCACCGCCCGCACCCGCTCCATTCCCGCGTTGCTGCCGCTCAAGACCACCCCCACCCGCCGCCCGCGGAAGCGGCCGCTTGCCAGCACCCCGGCCAGGCCGGCGGCGGCGGCGGGCTCCACGATCACCCGCAAATGGCGGATGAGCAGCCCCATGGCGTCGAGGATCGCCTCGTCGCTCACGGCCGCGGCATCCGCCCTGCCCTGGCCGACCGCCTCGCGGATCAGCCCGAAATTGAGAACGCCCGGCTTCGGCGCGGTCAGGCCGTCGGCCACGGTCTGGATCCGCTCCGGCGGCGTGGGCTCGCCCGCCGCCAGCGAGCGGATCAGGCCGTCGGCTCCGGCCGGCTGGATGCCGTGCACGGTCGCGGCCGGCGCGAGTCCCCGGGCGGCGAGGATCGCTCCGGAGAAGAGCCCGCCGCCGGAGGTGGGGACCACCACGGCGTCGAGGTCCGGCACCTCCTCGAGCAGCTCCCAGGTGGCCGTGGCGGCGCCGGCGATGACATAAGGGTCGTCGAACGGATGCACCAGCGTGTAGCCGTGCTCGGCCTGCAGCCGGGCGAGCCGCTCGAATGCCTGCGTCGCGTTCGTGACCCCCTCCTTTTCGATGCGGGCGCCCATGGCGGCCACCGCCGCGAGCTTTTCGGGCACGGCGTTCTCGGGCATCACCACCACCAGCCGGGCCTCCGCGGCCCGCGCCGCCCAGGCCGCGCCCAGGGCGGCATTGCCGGCACTCACCGTGATCAGGCCGGCCGCCAGCTCTTCGGGAGTGAACGAGCGCACCCGGTTCCAGGCGCCGCGCACCTTGAACGAGCCCGTGACCTGGAGCCCCTCGGCCTTGAACCAGAGGCTGGCGCCGGCCAGGGAATCGAGAGCTTCCGAGCGCAGGACCGGCGTGCGCGGCAGCACGCCCGCGATCGCCTTCAGGGCGCCGGGTACGTCGGGAGTCATCTCCGCTCCAGGAGGGCGACGCCCGCGCCCTTGCCGAAGCCCTTGCGGCCGACCCAGGCGAGCAGCCAGGCGAGCGGCATCTCCCGCTTGAGCCGGCGCGCCTCGTCGAAGACCGGGCGGAACTCGGCCACGTCCCAGTCGTATGGGCGGAAGAAATCAGGACCCTCCTCGGGAGCGAACTGGTAGACGGAGCTCGCGTCCTCCAGGTGCCGGCCCCAGCTCCGGTGGAGCCGCCGGCGCAGCGCCGGCGACAGGAGATCGGTGATCCACCAGCGGAAGCTCGCCGGCCCGTGCAGGTCTTCGGCGAGCGGCGCCACCTGCTCCGGCGTGAGGTAGAGCAGCAGCCCCTCGGAGGCGACCAGCACCCGCTCCCCCGTCCGCCCGACCCGTTCGAACAGGGCGCGGCGCCCCTCGACGTCGTCCAGGTCGAGCCGCACCCGCTCCAACTCGCAGACCGGCCGCTCCCCCGCCAGCTCGCGCTCCTTGTGCGCGAGAAGCTCCGGCAGATCGACCTCGATCCAGCGCAGGGAGGGGGGCAGCGGCAGGCGGTAGGGCCGGGTGTCGAAGCCGGCCGCGAGGTTCAGCACCACGTCGGCGCCGCCGCTCTGCACGGCCCTGAGGATCAGCTCGTCGAAGACCTGGGTGCGGACGATCAGCGCCCAGGCCATGGCCCGGGCGCGGGGGATGTGGCGCACGATGGCCGCGCCGCGCTCGCCCGCCAGCTTCCGCGCCCAGGGATCGCGGAACAGGGCGTCGGACCGCTCGCTCTCCATCGCGCGGTAGAACGCGACCCAGCGGGCCGTGTCCGACACGTTCTCGATCAGCTTGTGCGACATACCGGGCGGGGATTCTACCGCAGCCCGTCACTCCAGCCCGGTCTGCTCCGCCCCTCACTGCCCGGCTGCTGGTCAGCCACCCGTTTGCACCGCACGTTGCAGCACTTCGGTGGCCCATTGATTGAGGCTCTTTCCTGCCGCCTGAGCGACCACCAGGGCCTTACCGTGAATCTCGGGAGGAACTCGAAGCAGGAGCTGTCCCGAGGCTGCCTTCTCCGGCTTGAGTCCGTGCTCCTCGCACTCGGCCAGATAGTCTTCTACAGCACTCTTGAGCTCTGCTCTCAGTTCAGCGACAGTCTCGCCATGGAAGCTGATGATCTTGCGAATACCGAGGATGCGGCCAACGAAGATGCTGTCTCGTTCATCAAACTCGACGCGGGCGGTGTAGCCTTTGTGGGACATACTGTTCACGGCCGTACTCCTATTCGTTCCAGCAGCTCTCGCGCTTCCTCGACCTCGGCGAGGGTCTTGCGGTGCCTCGCGTTCACCGCAGAATGATAGCGCGAAGCGATAGCAAAGACAACCCGAAGCTGTGGAGTGCTACTGCTCCGCCACCCGGCGCACCTCGCCGTCGTCCTGGTGGAGCGCTGCCGTCAGGGCCGTCGCCGTCGCGTATGGAGACGAGAGATTTGACACCGCCGTCTCGCTCTTGCAGAATCATGGCGTTTCCTGGGACGACGAAGCCGGGAGGACGCCATGAGCCGACCGCAGGACGACAGCAGCCTCCGCATTCCCCAGGCTCTTCGCCATGAGGCCGGGGAGATTTTCAAGCTGACGGACCCGTTCTGCGCCGAGCACCTGGACGCCGAGTATGGCGAGCTCTGCCACAAGCTCGTGGCAAAGCTCGCCCGCAAACGCCCCTCGCCGCTCGAGCGCGGCGACCTGCGCATCTGGGCGGGAGCGGTGATTTATACCCTCGGGAGCATCAACTTTCTGTTCGACCGGTCGCAACACCCGCATTTGACGGGAGACCAGTTGAGCGCGCTCACTGGAATCTCGAAGAGCACTCTGACGGCCAAGGCAAAGCGGATTCGTGACGCTTTGAGCCTCGGTCCGATGGAGCCCGAGCTCTGCCGCCGGGAAATCCTGGAATCGCATCCGCTGGCGTGGCTGATCTCGGTGAACGATGTGATCGTGGACGCGCGCACGATGCCGCCCGAGATTCAAGCGGAAGCCTTCCGGAAGGGTCTGATCCCCAAGCTTCCGGAACCCTGATTCCAGGTGAAGGCGGCTCCCTATTCGGTCTGGATCGTTCAGCGCCTCAGCATTCAGATCCTTATCGAGCCCCGGAACCCCCTGGCGGCATAGTAGGATTCTGCACCGTTGTGATACACGAAGACATTGCCATAGCGGTAATCGGCAAAGAGGGCACCACCGAGTTTTCTGATCTCAGCAGGTGTTACTATCCAGCTCGATGTCTTGGCATCGAAATTCCCAAGTTTCTGCAGCTCCCGATATTGTTCTTCCGTTAGAAGCTCAATGCCCATGGCAGCGGCCATATCCATAGCGCTATTTTTCGGTTTGTGTTCTTTCCTTGACTCCAGCGCTCTACGGTCGTAACAAACACTTCTGCGGCCTTTCGGACTTTCCGCTGAACAATCGT
>JBJMGZ010000387.1:0-17664 GCA_045807605.1 Thermoanaerobaculia bacterium
GGCGCCAACGTCGACCAGCACGGTGATGTCGGGGCCGCAGCCCTGGCAGGCGGGGACGATGGTGGTGTTGGCGAGGACGCTGCCCGGGCTGTAGTTGAGAACACTGGCCAGAGGCGTGGGGCCAGTGTAGGCATAGGACCGGAGATCGCCTGTCGCTTGCGGAACCACCGTGAGCGTCACCGCGACCGCGGAGGGCTCACCTACCGTGGGCATCTGGGGGCATCCGGCCGGGTTCCCACCCTGCGAAGGGATCATGCCGTAGGAATCGTTGACCTGAAAGCTGATCGAAGCGCCGCCTGCGATCGGACCATGCCACGGGGCCACGCCGAAGCGAGTATCGAGAACGCGGCAGGGCGTGACCGGGGTGTACACCAGATCCGCCGCCAGGTCCCCGAAGACCGGCGCGCCGATGCCGACGATCTCGCTGAACTTTTCGAAGCTCTCGGCCCCATTCGCTGCCAGGAGCTGCTCCGCCGACAGGGAAACGAGCCTGGCGAACCCCTCGATCTGCCAGCTCGGATGGAAACCCTTCTCCAGGGCGGCAGCGTGCCACTTGCCCAGGAGAGCCGAGACATAGGCCCCGCGACTGCCTTCGATCTCCTTCAGCGACTCCCGACGCTCGATCTCCTGCGGGGAGAGAGTTGCCCCTCCATCGGTGCGCTGCTGAGACATCAACGGCTGGCTGAGCAAGAGCACCAGCCCCGCGAAGGCCGACAACCGTGCCCACAACACTTTTCCGTTGGTGCTCGTGTGACCGCTTCTCATTTCATTCTCCTCGTGATTGTGGCGCAGAGCTCGAGCAAGATAAGTAAGCCGATACTTTCGAGCCCGTTTCTCTCAAGTGTTCGCCAGCCGATCAGTATGGAAGAAAGGATTCCCTTTCGTCAAGCACTTGCTTTAAATTTGCTATGCCGCACATCTGCACACGACTGGCAGACGAATTGCAATTCGCGAATGCTCGGAGCTGCCGAAGCTCGGCAGTCCTTCTCTGCTCAGAAGGAGGAACCGCGATGAAGGGAAGAACGATTGGAATGGTGGCAGGGGCTGTGGCCGTCGCGTGCCTCTTCCTCGTCCCTGCCGGCGCCCGGGCCGAGGTGGACTTCGGCATCCGGGGCGGGATCTACAGCGATGCCGACGCCGGGTTCCTCGGCGGCGAGCTGCTCTGGGACGTCACCCGGCAGTGGTACTTCAATCCCAACCTGGAGTACGTGTTCGTGGATGACGGCGACCTGTTCACGGTCAACCTGGACGTCCACTACGACTTCAACACCGGCAATCCGTTCTACGTCTGGGCGGGCGGCGGTCCGGCCTTCATCTTCCAGGGCGCCGACGAGAGCTGCCGGCGCTGCGAGGACGAGACCGACATCGGGCTGAACCTGCTCGGCGGGATCGGCTTCGGCAAGGGCCAGGCCCTGCGCCCCTACATCCAGGGAAAGGTCATCCTTTCGGACGAGACGGAGGCGGTGCTCGCGGTCGGGATCCGCTTCCACTAGGGAACGGAGCCGGTCCGCCGCGGATCGCCCTTGAACGTCGGCCAGGCCGCCGCGGCGGACCCGGTCTCGATGGCGAAGGTCATCGCGATCGGCGTCCGCAGCACGCCGAGCACGATCCTCCCCAGCACCACCTCCAGGCCGCCGTCGCCGTCCAGGTCCGCGGCCACGGGCGAGGAGAGCACCCAGCCGTCCAGGTCGCGCGGCCAGCCGGGGAACGCCCGGCCGTTGGCGCGCAGCGCGTGGAGCTGGCCCGAGAGGTCGGGCACCACCACCTCCCGATGGCCGTCGGCGTCGAGATCGACCAGGGCCGGCGAGGCGCTCACGTCCCCGCCGGTCGCCACCGGCCAGCCGGGCTTCATCGTTCCCGCGGCATCGAACAGCGAGACGAACCCGGCGCCGTCCGCCTGGCCGCTGCCGATCGCGATCTCGGCGCGGCCGTCGCCGTCCAGGTCCCCGACGGCGGGAGAGGAGAAGCTGTACAGGCCGGGCAGGCGGGCGATCGTCTCGATGGCGCCCTTGCGGTCGAGGAGGAAGAGGGTTCCGCCCGCGTTGACTGCCACGATCTCCACCTCCCCATCCCCGTCCAGGTCCGCCACGGCCGGCGAGGAGGGCCCCAGGGTCCCCAGGAGAGCCGGCCACGACCCGGGCGCCACGTGCCCATCCTTCCCGAAAGCCACGAGCCAGCCGTCCGTGGTGCCGGCGAGGATCTCCGCGCCGGGCTCGCCGTCGAGGTCCGCCAGCACCGGCGTGGTGTTGCTGAAGCTCCCCGCGTCGCGCGGCCAGCCGGGGAGGAGGTGCCCGCCGGCATCGAAGACGTAGAGGTGGGCCTCCTCGTCGACCACCACGACCTCCAGGCGGCCATCGCCGTCCACGTCGCCGGCCGCCGGCGAGCAGAGCACGAGATGTGCGGTCGGCTGCGGCCAGCCCGGGAGCGGCCGTCCGGTGCCGTCGAGCACCTGGATCTCGCGGTTCATGGCGATCACGACCTCCGAATCGCCGTCGCCGTCGAGATCGGTCACCAGGGGGGAGGACTGCTCGTGGCTGCCGCGCAGGCGCACCGGCCAGCCGGGCAGGGGCCTGCCATCGGCGCCGCGGACGAAGACGTCGCCCTGCGTGGTCATGGCCACCACCTCGGGCCGGCCGTCGCCGTCGAGATCGCCCAGCGCCGGGGAGGTGACCAGCCCGTCCGCGACCTTGAGGCCTTTGACCGGCCAGCCGCGAAGGTCCGCGGGACCGTTGACGACGAGCGGCAGCGGGATTTCCCGGTGAAGAAGAGAGCTGTGGACCGCCACCCGCAGGGCGCCTTCGAGGTTGCGCGGCGTGCCGGCGGGGATCTCCAGCTCGGTGCCGAAGGTGCGGACCTCGCCCGCGCGCCAGAGGCCGGCGAAGAGGGAGCTCCCGCGCACGAGCACCCAGGGCGCCACGGCCTCCAGCTCGGCCGTGGCCTGCTCGAGGGTGCGGCCGGCGTTGCGCAGCGAGACCCGCACGCGCACCCGCTCGCCCGACTCGGGCACCCCGTCGCCATCCCCGCCCGCTCCGTCATCCACCACCTCGAAAGAGTGCAGGAGGATAGCCGGCTCCGCCTCCACTTCCAGAGCGCGCGGCAGGTCGAGCCGGCCGGCGCCGAAGGGGTAGGTGCGGCCGTCGCGGACCGTAGTCTCGCCGGTGGGGGCGGCGCTGGAGGCGAGGCGGGCGAGCACCGCCGCGGGCGTCAGATCGGGATGCCGCGAGAGCAGCAGCGCCGCGGCACCGGCCACGTGCGGGGCCGCCATGGAGGTGCCGCTCGCCCGGATGTAGAGCTGGTCCTCGCCGGCCAGGTTGCCGGCGCCGGTCAGCGCCGTGCCCGCGGCCCGCAGGGAGAGGATGTCGCTGCCCGGCGCGGCGAGGTCCACCCGGCCGCCCCAGTTGGAGAAGTGGATGCGCCGGTCGCTGCTCACCGCGGCCCCGACGCAGATCACGTCCGGGTCCGAGGCCGGATAGGAACGCGCCGCATCGCTTCCCTCGTTGCCCGCCGAGGCCACCAGCACCACGCCATGGTCGTGGGCGTACTGGAGGGCCTTCCGCAGCAGCAGGGGCTCCTCGCCGGTGGCGCCGAAGCTCATGTTGACGACGTCCGCCCCCTGGTCGGCCGCGTAGACCAGGGCCGCGGCGATGTCGTCGAGCTCCAGGAGCCCGGCTGCGTCGCCCCCCGGGGTGCGGATGGTGAAGCCCACCCGCAGCGGCATCAGGCGCGCCTTCCAGGCCACTCCGGCGATTCCGGCGCCGTTGCCGGCCACGGCCGCGATCGTGCCCGCCACGTGGGTGCCGTGCCCGCTGCGGTCGGACGGATCGAAATCGCGCCCGCGGTAGTCCTCGCCCGGGATGGGCACATACCCGTGCCGCACGTAGATGGAAAGCTGGATGTCCACGAAGTCGCGGCCGGGGCGCTGTTTGGAATCGCGCCAGACGTTGGCCGCGAGGTCGGGGTGCCGGTAGTCCACCCCGGTGTCGATCACCGCGACCGTGATCCCGCCGCCGCCGACGCGGCCGGCATCGGGCCAGATCTCCGCCTGCCGCTCCCACACCTCGGCCCAGCCGGTCCGCGCCAGGCCCCAGAGGTCGGCGTAGGGCTGGTCCCAGGACGCCTCGCTCCAGGAGCCGTCGCGGTCGGGATCGGCGAAGGTGTCGTCCGGCAGCGCCTGGATGGACATCAGGGAGTTGGGTTCGGCGAGAGCGACGTGGGGGTCCTGGCGGAACGCCGCCACCGCGGCCTCCACGTCGGCGTCCGGCGCGAGCGTCAGGCGGTAGACATGGAAGAGGCCGGGGGCCGCCCCCGCGGTCTTGAGCAGGTTCCCGCCGCGGCGCTCACGCTCGGGGAACGCCTCGCGCACCTGCCGCGCCGTCTCCTCCTCGCGCCGGCGCAGCTCCGCGACGGGGACGGGGCGGTTCTCCGCCGTGCGGAAGACGGCGCGCACGTCGCTGACGCCGAAGCGCCGGAACAGGCTGTCGAGAGAGGACCGGTGGAGCGCTCCATCCAGGCGGAAGCGGGCCTCGGCGCACTCGCTCACCCGGTCGTTGAAGCCGACCAGGATCTCGGGCGCGACCCGCTTCGGCGGCTCGGCGAAGGCCGGGGCCGCCAGGGCAAATACAAGGAGAAGCGCAGATGGCCGCCGCATCGTGGGCGGTAGCCTATACGAAACACGGACGGACACGGACGGACAGGGACTTGCACGGACAGCACGGAGCCGGATCCGGGTCGGTGTCCGTCCGTGACGGTCCGTGTTCGTCCGTGTGCCTTCCCTACATCGCCTCCCGCTGCACCGCCCAGAAGCTGTGGTACATGCGGCGGTGGTGGGCCTCGGCGTCGCGGTAGACCTGCTGCATGGAGCCCGCGTCCTTGCTCGCCACCACGAGATTCACGTTGTAGAAGAAGGCCGCGTTGCCGTCGAGCGTGCGCAGACCGTCGGCGAGGAGGACGAAGAAGCTCCGGCGGCGGTCCGACGGGCCGATGTTCGTCATCGGCGCCAGCTCCTCCAGCGGCGGACGGGTCATGTGGGCCGGGCAGAGGAAGACGAGCGACGGGTACTCCTGCAGGTAGTAGTCGCGGCAGGCCTCCACCGTCGAGAAGTGGACCGGCTGGAAGCCGAGCGCCTCGGCTGCCTGGCGCGCGGGGGGGCTGTCCACGCCGACGATCAGCGCCTTGGCCGCGAGGTCGTCCTCCAGGATCGCCTGCGACTCCTCCTCGGACGGCGGCGCCGAGGCCTGCGGCGGCAGCGGGCTCGCGGCCGGCTTCTGGAGCGCGGGGGGCGCCGGAGCCGCCGCGGGAGGAGCCGCGGGTGCCGCGGCGGCCTGGGACAGGTTCCGCCGGTCCACGTTCAGCGCGGCCTTGCAGGCCGGGCAGGGGAAGACCACCTCCCGCATGGGGAGCTTGTTCTCGTCCACCAGGATCGGGCGATGGCAGGCGTGGCAGTGGATGCGGATCATCTACTCCTCCAGCATGGACAGCAGCGACCCTTCGGCATCGGCCCCGGAGGGTTCCGCCGGAACCCCCTCGGTCAGGCGCAGCGCCAGGTTCGTCGGGTTCGTGGCATAGGCGAGGGCGGTGTCCTTGCCGATCACGCCCTTCTCCCACATCTTCTCCAGCTCGTCGTCGAAGGTCTGCATGCCGTCGATGCTGCCGTCGTGCATGGCGTCGAGGAGCGACCGGCCCTCGTTCTCGCCCTTGAGGATGTAGTCGCGGGTGCGGTTCGTCGACTTGAGGATCTCCAGCGCGGCCATGCGCCCGCCGCCGGCCTTGGGCACCAGCCGCTGCGAGATCACGTACCGGAACGACTGCGCGAAGCGGGTGCGGACCTGGGCCTCCTGGTCCTTGGGGAAGACGCCGATGATGCGGTCGATGGTCTTGGCCGCGTCGATCGTGTGCAGGGTCGAGAGCACGAGGTGGCCGGTCTCGGCCGCCTCCATGGCGGTCTCGATCGTCTCCAGGTCGCGCATCTCGCCGATCAGGATGACCTTGGGCGCCTGGCGGAGAGCGGCGCGCAGGGCGAGCGCGAACGACTTCGTGTCCGAGCCGATCTCGCGCTGGTTCACCGTCGACTTGATGTGCCGGTGCATGTACTCGACCGGGTCCTCGACGGTGATGATGTGGTACGCCTGCTCGTGGTTGATCTGGTTGATGATGGCCGCGAGCGTGGTCGACTTGCCCGAGCCGGTCGGGCCGGTGACCAGGACGATGCCGTTCTTGAGCTTGCCCACGTTGTGCAGCTCGGCGGGCATGCCGAGCTTCTCCAGCGTCGGGATGCCTTCCGGGATGACGCGCAGCACGATGGCGTAGGTGCCGCGCTGCGAGAAGACGTTGACCCGGAAGCGGGTCTTGCCCGGAATGGAGTAGGACAGATCCACGGAGCCGTTCTGGAGCAGCGTGCGCGTCAGGTCGCGGTCGCCGCGCAGCATGTGGAGCGCGATGATCTCGGTCTGGAACGGGGTCAGCCGCGGGAAGCCGGTGAAGTTGACGGCGACGAGCTGGCCGTCGATTTCGACCTGGGGCGGCCGGCCGACCGAGAAGTTGAGGTCGGAGACGCGGTCCGATACCTTGAGCATCGCCTCGAGGATGGCGTCGAGATTGAAGTTCTTCATGCGGACCTTTCTGGTTGGCCCCTATTCTGGCGCACTTTCGGCCTGGGGTAAAATGGCTTTCCCCCATCCGGGGGTACAGGAGGGCAGCTCTTGGCGAGCGGGTCGTCTCTCGATAGTCGGATCCAGGAGAGCCAGCTCCGGGAGCATCTCGGGCCGCCGCTGGGGTCCGCCCTCGTGCTCGGCCCGAGGCCGCTGCGGTTCGACAAGGTCTCGGCCATCCTGCTCGGGATCGCCGCCGGCCTGCTGGCCACCACTCTCCGCCTGGCTTTTTCCTCGGATCATCTCGGCCTGGTGCTGCTCTTCGGCCTGGGCATCGCGGCGCTCGCCGCCGGGCCGGCCGCCTTGCTCGTGCTCCGCCGGTCGCGGCGCGCCGTGGTCACCCCCTTCGAGCGCGGCCTGATCTTCGAGAGCCGCGGGCGCAGGCGCACCTTCCTCCTCCACGACCTCGAGGTGCTGGAGCTGCGCGAGCGCGACGTCAACGGCGGGCTGGTGCGGCGGGTGGCCCTGGCGAACGGCCAGGGCCGGGTGCGGTTCGAGCACTTCGTCCCCAGGGGCCAGGCCGACCGCCTCGGAGGCGTGCTCGTGCACCTCCTCTCGCGGCTGGTGGAGGTCACGGAGCGCAGGCTCCAGGCCGGCGGCACGGTCGCGGGCCGCGGCTGGGTGCTCGGCTCCGGCGGCCTCGCCGCTCCTGCCCATGATCACCCGGTGCCGCTCGCGGAGATTGGCGCCGTGACCGTGCGCCAGAACCGGGTCGCGGTCCGGCGGCATCGGGAGCGCTACCCGTTCTTCGTGGTTGCCGCGGACTCGCCGAACGCGCTGGTGCTGGTGGCGCTGCTCAGCCGGCGGGAGATCAGGGATTGAGAGCCCACGTCCTCATCGCCCACTCCTCCCCGATCCGCTCCCGCTCGATGGCGATCGCCCCGATGTAGTCCGGGGCAGGGCGCAGGTGCTCGAAGAGCCATTTCGACGCGGCCTCGGCGTCGCCCTTGAGGGTGAGCATGCGCGGCGGCTCGCCCGGGGCGAGCGTGACGTCGAAGGAGTCGAGCGGCGCCGCGAGCCCCTCCCCCACCGCCTTGAGATAGGCCTCCTTGCGGGTCCAGCAGTTGAAGAAGGTCTCCTCCTTGCGCTCCGCCGGGATCCCCCGCAGCACCACTCTCTCGCTCTCCGAGAAGAACCGCTCCGCGATCTGCTCGCAGTCGGGCATCGGCCTCAGGTACTCGATGTCCGCCCCGATCTCCCTGCCCCGGACGAAGGCGACCAGGGCCATCTCGTCCGAGTTGGAAAGATTGAAGTAGAGAGGATTGATCCCGTTCCCCCTCTCCCCGGTGCCGGGGGAGAGGGAGAAGGACTCCGCCAGGAAGGGCTTGCCGCGGGGGCCGTAGCTGAACGTCACCTGCTCGGGGCGGGAGCCCAGGTAGGCGGCGAGGAGCGTGCGCAGGGCGCCGCGGCCGACCACGTACTGCCGGCGGTGCCTGTCGAAACGGAAACGGTTCGCCCGCGCCCACTCGTCGTCCGAGAGCAGCCGGCCGAGAGCCTCGACCCGATCGGCGGGCGGATCGAGGCGGACCGACCAGACATGGATCTCGCCGGGTGGCAGCGTCAGGCCGGACTCCGGGCCAAAGAGCTTGCGGGGAGGAAAGCCGGTCACGCGCGCTGCGGCACCTGGGCCAGAACCTCCAGGAGGTCCCGCGCCAGAGCCTCCAGGACCATGTCCCGGTTGGCGTGGATGAAGAAATGGTCGCCCGGCAGCATGCGCAGCCGGAAACGGCCGCGGGTGTGCTCCTTCCAGGCCGCGGCCTCGTCGCGGGTGACCTCCTTGTCGCCGAGACCGCCGAAGCAGGAGATCCCGATGTCGAGGGGCTCCTCCTCGCGGTAGACGTAGGTCTCGTTGACCGAGAAGTCGGCCCGCAGGACCGGGATCAGCAGCCGCATCAGCTCGGTGTGCTGCAGCACCTCCTCGGGCGTGCCGTTGAGCTCCCGGATCTTCTCGATGAACTCCGCCTCGGGCAGGTCGTGGATCGGATCCTCGTCCTCCGGCACCTGCGGCGCGCGCCGGCCGGACACGAACAGGTGAAGCGGCAGCGCCTGACCGCGCCGGCGCAGCTCGCGGGCCAGCTCGAAGCCGAGCATCGCCCCCATGCTGTGACCGAAGAAGACGAACGGCAGGCCCTGGAACCAGGGCTGCAGCGCGTCGGCCATGGCCTGGACCAGCGGCTCCGTGTGTTCGAACGGGGTCTCGCGCAGGCGCCCCTCCCGGCCGGGGAGCTGCACGGGGCAGACCTCCACGTCCGACGGCAGCGGTCCCGCCCACCCGCGGTAGGCGGAGGCCCCGCCCCCGGCGTACGGGAAGCAGAACATCCGCACGCGGGCGCGCGGGTTCACCTCGCGGTAGGCAAGCCACCGCTCACTGGGCTGGGGATGCGGTCGCACGGGGATCAGCCGGCCGTCAATTGGCGTCCTGGCCAGACTGCTTCTGCCGCTCCATCTCCTCCATCTTCTTGCGCAGCGAAAGCGGCCGCATGTCGGTCCAGACCTCCTTGATGTAGTCCAGGCACTCCTGCTTCGGGCCCGACTTGCCGACGTCGTTCCAGCCCAGCGGGTTCTCGCGGTGGGCGGGCCAGATGGAGTACTGCTCCTCGTGGTTCACCACCACCTTGTAGATCGTGTTGTCTTCGCGGTCTTCCCAGCTCATCGTCTTCTCCTTCGAAATTTCACCGCCCGTGCGGGGGCGTTCCTCTCTATAAGTGCCACCACCGGCCAGGGCGTGACACGGAATCCCGTCCAGCTTACCATTCAGGCGCCCGTCTCCCCCTCCCGGGAACGGTGAATCTGGCGCTCGCGGGCCCGCCCCAGGGCGCGGATCAGCACCTCCAGGTCCTCGGGTCCGGTCCCGAAGTGGGTGATGCAGGCGCGCAGCGCCGGCCCGATCTCCCCGAGCTGCGCTACGCTGATCCAGGCCTCCCCGGATGCCACCACGTCCGCGGCCAGCGCCTCCAGGTAGGCTCCTCCACGTCCCTCCTTCCCGGCGTCCACGAAGTTGACCAGCGGCAGCGGCGTATCGTTCACCACCGTCCAGCCCTCCTCGGCGAGGCGCCGCCGCAGGAGGTCTCCCATGGCCGTCTGGTGCCGGATCGCCTGCTCGTACCCCTCCCAGCCGGCCACGGCGAGGGCCAGGAAGACCTTGAGCCCGATGAAGCGCCGCGACCATTGCAGGGTGTGGGCGTAGGGATCGCCCAGCGTCTGCCCCGGCACGTGGGGCATGTAGCCGGTGGCCACCCGGAAGGTCCGCTCGAGCAGGCCGGGGTGCCGGGTCAGGAAGAGGCCGGCGCCCATGGGCACGGAGAGCCACTTGTGGGCGTCGAAGGTGATGGAGCTGGCGCGGCCGATCCCCTCGACCACGTGGCGCAGCTCGGGCACCAGGGCCGCGGCGCCGCCCCAGGCCGCATCCACGTGCAGCCAGAGCCGCTCCTCGTCGGCGATCTCCGCGATCGCGGCGATCGGATCGACCGCGCCGGACCCGGTCGTGCCGGCCGTGGCCACCACCAGGAAGGGCGTGCACCCCTCCTCCCGGTCCTCGCGGATGCGCGCGGCGAGCACGTCCGGGCGCATGCGCAGGGACGAGTCGAGCCGCACCTCGCGGATCGCCTCGGCGCCGATCCCGGAGAGCCGCGCCGCCTTGAGCACGGAATGGTGGGTCTCGGCCGTGACGTAGACGACCGGCTGGCTGCGCACGGCGAGCAGGCCGCGCCGGGCCACCTCGGGGAAGGCGCGGGTCAGGGCGAGGAGCAACGCCGTGTGGTTGGCCTCGGCGCCGCCCGCGGTGAAGGTCCCCTCGGCCCTGGCCGGGTCGTAGCCGAAGCGCTCGGCGAAGGTGCGCACCAGGTGCTGCTCGACCTCGGTCGCGAACGGGCTGTGGCTCCAGGTCGCGAGCTGCGGGTTGAAGGCCGCGGCCAGGGCGTCGCCGGCGATGCCCATGGTGGCCGGCGCCGGGTTGAAGAGCCCGAAGTAGCGCGGGTGCGGCGTGTGCACCTGCCCGCGCCAGAGGCTCTGGACCGCGAAGTCGAGGGCCGCCAGGGGGTCCATCGGCTGCCCGAAGTCGAACGCGGAGATCCGCTCGCGGAAGGCTTCCGTGTCCACGGCCGGCGCCACCGGGGCGTCGCCGATCTCCATCGTGTATCTCTCGATGGCCTCGACCAGGCGCTGCCAGAGCTCGCCGCGGATCTCGGCCGGAAGCGTCAACATGCTCGCATCTCCTCTATGTACCTCTATCGACCGCGCCAGATCTTCCAGCGGTCCACGATCTCCTGCCCGCGGACCACCAGGTACTCGTCGAAGCAGGCGGCGGTCAGGCACGAATGGTTGGGCAGCACCCGCACCCGCGAGCCCACCGGCCGCGGCGCGCTCAGGATGCCGTGCTCCTGGGAGAGCGCCGTGAGCCGCGCCTCCCCGCTCAGCACGCCGGCCTCGTAATCCTCGAACAGCTCGCCCATGGAGGTCCCGAACCCGGGGTCCTTGGAGAGCGCCAGCGCGCCCGCGTCCGTGACGCACCAGGAGCGGCCGGGCTGCGCCGAGACCACGCTCGCCAGCACCGTTACCGCGCAGTCCCGCGCCGCGCAGGCGCCCAGGGTCACCTGCTCGAAGTCGTTGAACACGTAGTTGCCCGGCCGCGCCTCCGTGATCCCCTCCAGGCCGCGCACCGTCCACATGCCCGGCGTGGAGCCGACGCTCACCTCCGGCACCTCGATGCCCGCGCTCCGCAGCCGCTCCGCGAACCCGGTCATGACGCGGCGCTCGTCCTCGGCGACATCGGCGATCGCCTCCCGGCCACGGGCATGGTAGGCATGGCCCGCGTGGGTGAGGATGCCGTCGAAGGTCAGGCGGGACGAGCCGGCCAGCCTCCGCGCCAGCTCCAGGGCTTCCGGAGAGTCGGGATCGACCCCGGCGCGATGGTAGCCGCAGTCCACCTTGAGCCAGACGTGGAGCGGCAGCTCCAGGCTCTCCAGGGCCTGGACCGCCTCTTCCGTATCCACCACCAGGCGCAGGGTGATCCGCCGCGCCAGCTCGCGGACCTCGTCCAGCCGGGTGAGCTGCACCGGGAAGGCCCAGGTGATGTCGTCGAACCCCTGCTCTGCAAAGACATGGGCCTCGTGCAGGGTCGAGACCGTGATGCCGGCCGCCCCGAGGCGGTGCTGCAGCCGCGCGATCTCCAGGCACTTGTGGGTCTTGACGTGCGGCCGCAGCCGGACGCCCAGGCGCGCGCAGCGGTCGGCCATCCGGCTCAGGTTGCGCTCCAGGACGTCGAGGTCGAGGAGGAGCGCGGGGGTGGGTACGCGGTCGAAGGACATCGGGTCTCCCGGGAGGGGGTACATCATAGAGTACGATCCAGCCCGTGGCGACCACGAGCGCGCTGACCGACCTCCTCTACGCCCCGCACTACCGGAACGGCCGGTTCTTCTGCCCCTGGGGGCAGTTCCCGGCCCGCTTCCAGGACCTGCTCAAGTGGAAGCTCTCCGGCAGGTCTCCCTACGACCGCAAGCAGCCTCTCCGGATCCCCGTGGTCCGCAACGATGGGGCCTATCTGAAGGACAGGAGCCAACCGGTCTCCGTGACCTGGGTGGGGCACTCCACCTTCGCGGTCCAGGACGAGGGGGAGGTCTTCCTCACCGATCCGCACTGGGGACCCCGCGCCCTGGTCCCCCGGCGGCTTTCGCCGCCGGGCATCCCCCTGGAGTCGGTGCCCGGCGATGCGTTCGCGGTCCTCTCGCACAACCACTACGACCATCTGGACACCTGGACCGTCCGGCGGCTGCCGCGGTCCATCCCCTGGTTCGCCCCCCTGGGGCTCGGAAAATGGCTCCGGGACCACGGACCCTCCCAGGTCGCCGAGCTCGACTGGTGGCAGAGCGCCCGCCATGGGCGGTGGACGGTCACCTGCCTGCCCGCCCAGCACTGGTCCAACCGGATCGGCATGGCCCGCCACTCCACCCTCTGGTGCGGCTGGCTCCTGGACAACGGCTCCCGCCGCTACTACTTTGCCGGCGACTCGGGCTGGTTTCAGGGCTTCGCCGAGATCGGCCGCCGGTTCGGCCCGATCGACGTCGCTTTCCTCCCCATCGGCGCCTACGAGCCGCGTTGGTTCATGAAATACCAACACATCGATCCCGCAGAGGCGCTGCAGGCTTTTCAGGATCTGGGCGCCCGCCACATGATTCCCATGCATTGGGGGACTTTCGACCTCACCGATGAGCCCGCGGACCTCGCACCTCATGTCCTGAAGGACGCGGGAGCCGATCCGGAGCGGGTCCACATCCTGGCCGTGGGAGAGCGCTGGCAGCCCTGAAACCCGTGCTAGAGTTGATTTCGATGAGGTCTTCCGCCCAGCCAGCTCCGCGGTCCAGGCGAGAGGATCGCCGCGCGCCAGCCCGGCGGCCGGCAGCGGTGCCGAGCCGCCCGGTCCAGCTCCCGCTCTTCGGCGAGGCGACTCCCGCGCTGCCGCCCAATCGGCTGGATACCTCGCGGCCGCGGCTGATCCCGAGCCCGGACGCCCACCGGCTGCAGCTGCTCCGGCGCCTGAACCGCTTCGCCTCCGGCCGCCTGAGCGACATCAAGCTGACCGACAACCGGCGGACCATCCTGACCGTGCGCCCGGCCCCGGCGGCCGACCGGGCCCGGCTGGAGCTGCGCATCCACCACTCGTTCCTGGAAGCCCCCGAGGACGTCCTGCGCGCCGTCGCCGACTTCGTGGGCAGCCGCAAGGGGAGCGAGCGCGCCCGCCAGGCGCTCACCCTGATCCGCGAGCACTTCTCCCGCCACAAGCGCGGCGCGGAGCGCGTGCGGCGGGCCGTCCTGCGGCCCGAAGGCGCCGTCCTCGACCTGCGCGAGCTCGTGGACGACCTCAACAGCCGCTACTTCGAGGGGCGCCTGTCCGTCGCCGTCACCTGGGGAAAGGCCGCGTCCGGAGCGGCCGGGGCCTGCCGGCGGGGGCGCACGTCGAGCCTCCAGCTCGGCAGCTACTCCTATGAGGACAACCTGATCCGCATCCACCGGGTGCTGGACGATCCCGGGGTGCCGCGCTACGTGATCGAGGCCGTGGTCCACCACGAGCTGCTGCACGCGGACATGCCCCCCGAGGTGCGCAACGGGCGCCGCTTCTTCCACACCCCCGAGTTCCGGACGAGAGAGCGCCAGTTTCGCATGCTGGGCCGCGCCAACGCCTGGATCCAGGAGCACCTGCCCGAGCTGCTGCGCGCCCGGCGGGAGGCCCAGCGCCGGCCGCGCAGGCGCTGAAACCATCCCGATCGACCGACCGTAGTGAGACCGTTGCTGGAGGGATCTCCCTTGCATAGACGGCTCCTCTCCACCGCCCTGCTCCTGAGCCTCGGCTGCGCGCCCGCGCTCGCCGGCCCGTCGCCCACGCCCGCCGGGGAGATCGTGATCGGCGGCAAGAAGAAGCTCCACTACCGCATCCCCAGGACCGGCGCCGCCCCCAGCATCGACGGCGTGCTCGACGAGCCCGGCTGGCAGCAGGGGCTCGTCCTGGAGGTCGGGACCGAGATCGAGCCGGGCAAGAACATCCCGGCCCCGGTGACCGCGCTCGCCTTCCTGACCTACGACGACGACAACCTCTATGTCGCCTTCCAGGCCCACGACCCGGAGCCGTCGGCCATCCGCGCCCACCTCATGGACCGCGACGCGCCCTTCAGCGACGACTTCGTGGGCATCATGGTCGACACGTTCAACGACGAGCGCGGCGGCTACGAGCTCTTCGTCAACCCGCTCGGCGTGCAGATGGACCTCTCCCGCAACGAGACCTCCGCGGACAACGAGGAGGATGCGAGCTGGGACACCATCTGGAGCTCGGCCGGACGGATCGACGAGCAGGGCTACGTGGTCGAGATGGCCATCCCGTTCAGCTCGCTGCGCTTCCAGCGTTCCGCGGGGGAGCAGACCTGGGGGCTCACCGCCTTCCGCTCCTACCCGCGCAGCCGCCGGCACCAGATCAACACCAACGCCACGGACCCGGACGACAGCTGCTTCATCTGCCAGATCCCCAAGGTCACCGGCTTCGCCGGCGCCACGCCCGGCCGCAACGTCGAGCTCGATCCGACCCTGACGGCCCAGCGCACCGACCGGCGCGGAGGCTTCCCCGAGGGTCCGCTGGAGGAGGGGGACCCCGAGGCCGACCTCGGCCTCACGGCGCGCTGGGGGATCACCCCGAACCTGACCCTGTCCGGCGCGGCGAACCCCGACTTCTCGCAGGTCGAAGCGGATGCCGCCCAGCTCGACGTCAACACCCAGTTCACGCTCTTCTTCCCCGAGAAGCGCCCGTTCTTCCTCGAGGGGGCCGACTACTTCGCGACCCCCTGGAACGTGATCTACACCCGCACGGTGAGCGACCCGGCCTGGGGGGTGAAGCTGACCGGCAAGGAGGGGAGCAACGGCATCGGCGTCTTCGTGGCCGAGGACGAGCTCACCAACCTCCTGCTGCCCGGGAGCCAGCGCTCCTCCACCGCCTCGCTGTCGATGCAGACCACCGATGCCGCGCTGCGCTACCGCCGCGACCTCGGGAGCATGGCCAACCTGGGGGGCGTGGTCACCCACCGCGAGGGGGAGGGCTACCACAACAGCGTCTACGGGATCGACGGCCAGTGGCGGATCACCGGCAGCGACGGGGTTCACGTGCAGGTGCTGCAGTCCGAGACGGAGTACCCGGACGCCTTCGCCGCATCCGCCAGCCAGCCGGCCGGCGCCTTCGACGGCACGGCCTGGCGGGCGGGCTACACCCACGACTCCCGCAACTGGAACTGGTACGCCCGGCACGAGGACATGGACCCCGGGTTCCGCGCCGACCTCGGCTTCCTGCCGCAGGTGGGCTACACCTTCAATCTCGCGGGGGGCGAGCGCCGCTGGTGGGGCGAGGGCGAGGACTGGTACACGAGCATCGTGGCCGGCACCGACTGGAAGCGCTGGGAGGGTCCGGACGGCGGGCTCCTCGACGACGAGATCTGGGCCTGGCTCGGCGTGGGCGGCCCGCTGCAGTCCCAGCTCTTCCTCGACCTGGGCCGGCGCGAGCGCACCTGGAACGGGGTCCGGTTCGAGGACGACATCGTCCACGTCAACTTCGAGATCCGTCCCACGGGCTCCCTGTCGCTGCAGCAGGAGGTGACCTGGGGCGACACCATCGACTTCGCCAACACCCAGGCCGCGGACGAGATCGCGACCGCCACGGGGGTCACCTGGAACGTGGGCCGCCACCTGCAGCTCGGCCTGCGGCACGACTTTCAGCGCCTCGACGTCGAGGGCGGCCGGCTTTTCGAGGCCAACCTGACCGAGCTGCGGACGGTCTACCAGCTCAACATCCGGACCTTCGTGCGGGCCATCCTCCAGTACGAGGACCTGGCGTTCAATCCCGTGCTCTTCCACGGCGACGTCAGCAGCAAGGAGGAGCACCTCTTCAGCCAGCTCCTCTTCTCCTACAAGCTGAACCCGCAGACCGTGCTCTTCCTGGGCTACTCGGACAACGCCTTCGGCTCCGAATTCCGGAACCGCACGATCGACCTCACCCGGGCGGACCGCACGCTGTTCTTCAAGGTCGGCTACGCCCTGGTGCTGTAGGAAAGAGCACGGACACACGGACTCTCACGGACGGCCACGGACTCACGGCTTGTAAGGGAGCGCCGCGCCCAGCTTCCTCGCCACCCGGTCCTGGATCCAGTGCGGGTCCCACCACTCGACCGGGGTCACGGCGAGCCCCTGGAGCAGCATCGTGAAGTGCAGGTGGTCGCCGCCGGCCAGGCCGGTCTGGCCGGAGCGGCCCAGCTCCTGGCCGCGCTCCACCCTCTGACCCTCCTGCACGCCGATCGACGAGAGGTGGCCGTAGAGGCTTTGCAGGCCATAACCGTGGTCGATCACCACCGCGTTGCCGTAGATCCCGAAGTATCGCGCCAGCACCACCTTGCCGCGGTTCGAGGCGCGGATGGCGTCGCGCTCCACCGAGGCCATGTCGAAGCCGAGATGGTCCTGCTGGTCCACCGGCTTGCCGTTGTAGATGTAGGTCCGGCGGTCCGCGAAGGCGGCCGTGATCGCGGCGTTCATCATCGGCAGGAAGGGCTGGCTCCAGAGGAACCGGCGCTCCGACTTCGCCGCCATCTCCCTGAGCGTTTTGGCATTGATCTTCCGCAGGTCGCGGTTGATCGCCAGGTAGTTCTGGAGCAGCCCCCCCTTGTCGTCGATCTCGGACGACTGCGACAGGATCTCCGGCACGACCTTGTTCATGAAGGCATCGGTCACCTGGATCGTGTCCTTGCCCATCGGCCGGGGGGTGAACTTGTCGATGAAGGCGGCCTCCGCCCGGTTGCCCACCTCGTCGATCGCGATCAGCCGGATCTTCGACGCATCGGACATGTCGTAGGGGATGGCGAAGAGCGCGAAGCGCTGCTGCCTGTCGCCACCCGGCATCGGAAAGCCCGGGAACCACCAGTCCCCGGACTGCACGCCGTCGCGCACCGCGCCCTCTCCGACCCGGTAGACGACCGCCTCGGAGCCCCCCTGGGCCGCGTAGTGGAAGCTCGAGAGGACCGCCAGCGACGGCGGCGCCAGGCGGACCGGCAGCTTCACCTCGGACACCGTGGGAACGGGCCGGCGCAGCCAGGTGCCCTCGCGCTCGGCGCTCACCCGGACGACGGCATCGCCCGAGCGCAGCCCCTTGACCGTCTCGCGGCCGACGTCCACGGTCATCTCGATCGGCGGCGCCGAGCCCAGGGCCCACACCGGCTTCGGCTGGTACTCCTTCTCCTGGACCGGCTTCACGTCCGATCCCTGGACCACCTCGACCCGGACCTTCGTGACCCGCTGCGGGTCCTCGATGCGGATCTTGATCGGCGTCCGCCGGCCGATGCCGGGCAGGCCCGGCTCCACCTTCACCTTGGGCTCGGCCCCCGTGTAGAAGGTCGCCGCGGCCACGGCCGCGACCACCAGGAGGGCCAGGATCATCAGGATGCGCAGGAAACAGCCGGCAGCGGCCTTGTCACGGTCACGTCGAGCCATCGACTCCCCT
>JBJMGZ010000388.1:0-2896 GCA_045807605.1 Thermoanaerobaculia bacterium
GTCCCGACGCGAATGCACCCCCTTCCCCGGAAGCCATCCGCGGGGCCAAGGAGCGCCTGAGCCGGAACATGGCCGGGAGAAGCTACGTCGAGGTGGACGATCAACCCGCCTTCGCCGAAAGGCTCGACCTGGACCTGGCCCTCCAGCGTTGCGCGTCACTGCGGAGGCTTGCGGCCGAGTTGGAGCGCCTGTCGAAGGAGATCCCTCTCTAGACACCTACTCCCGCGCCAGCACCTCCCCGCGGGCGTTGATCAGGGCGCGCTTGGGCTTCTTCGGCAGGGCGATCTGGACGTCCACCGGCACGGTCGCCTCTCCCACGAAGGGCAGCACGCCCACGCGGGCGCTCTCGGTCTTGCTGAACTCCACGTAGATCGGCACCAGGGCCCGAAAACCCTTCGAAACTCCCTCCTGGGTGATCGTGCCCGAGATCCGGTACTTGCCCCCCTCGCCCGGCGTGACCTTCAGATCCTGCTTGTAGCGCGGCACCTCGGTGCCGTACACCCACTGGTTGAAGAACCAGTCCATCTTGCCGTCGCCGGTGGCGTTCATGTTGGCGGTCATGTGCTTCTCCACCACGCGCTGGAAGTCGGCCGTGGTGGCTACCTTGCCGCCGTATGTCTTCGTGAAGTCCTGCATCATGGCGATGAACCGGGCGTCCGGAATCTGCGAGGAGCCGTCCCACATCATCATGCGCAGCATGTGGATCACGTACCCGCCCTTGGCGTAGACGACGGCGGGATAGGCCGAGGGGCTCCGCTGCGTGAAAAGCCGCAAGCCCTGGGTGATCGGTCCCGCGTCATAGTTGGCCACGGCGTTACCCGGGTCCTTGCCGAGGATCTGTTTCTTCCTCTCGCGCCAGAACCGGTCATATTCAGCCCAGCCCTTCACGTGCTGCACCGCGAGCGCCGCGGAGAACTCCGAGAAGCCCTCCTCGAGCCACTGGTCATGGAAGGTGGCAGCGCCCACCAGGTGCCCCCACCACTGGTGCGCGAACACGTGGTAGCCGACCTCCTCCACGAAGTCGGACAGTCCCGGGCCTCCGAACCCGAGCACCTGCGTTCTCTGGGTGCCGGTCATGAAGGCCAGGTACGGCAGAAAGATCAGCGAGGGCCAGGACTGGCCGAAGGCCCAATCCGACTGTTGCGTGATCGCCACGTGCCGGGCCTCGAGGGGGCCGAAGTAGGTCGTGAACAGGCGGGCCGAATTGATGCCGTCCACCAGCGCCGACTCGGCCAGGCGGGAGGTGTTCATGGTGCCCAGGGTCGGTCCGCCGCCCTCTTCGCCGCCGCCGGACAGGGCCGCATTGATCTCGCGGATGAGGTCCGGGGTGCCGGGGTTGGTGTAGACCTCGACCTGGAGGCCGCTCGTCTCGTCCGTCTGCTCCACCTTCTTGAACTTGCCGTAGTTGAAGCCCGCCACCTGCACCGGATGGCCGGTCTTCCACACCGAGACAATCTGCTTGCCTTCCGTCCGCGACTCGGTCTGCCGCCCCACGGAGACGACCTCGTTCCCCAAGGGGATCTTGTAGATCAGCTCGAAGGTCGCGGGGTCGGAGAAGACGCCCAGGTTGGGATACCAGCTCTCCCGCGCCCCGACATAGAAGTTCTTCTCGCCCGCATCCTCCAGGACCTCGTCGCCCTTGTAGGTCAGACGTAGCAGCACCGTCGCGCCCTTGGCCGGCGGCTCGGAGAGGACCACGGCCGCGTCGCCGTCCTCCTCGTCGTCCTCCTGGATGATCGCGGCCGGCTTCCAGGCCGGCTCCGTCCCGTCGAGCGCATACACGGCTTCGGAAAGCCGGAGCTTCGGCAGCAGGTGGATCGGGAGCACCCGCAGGCCCGCCACCAGCGGCTGGAAGCGGATCGTGGTCGTGCCGGAGACGTCCGCGTCCTTGGCGACGCTCGTCTCCACCTTGTAGTCGAGCGCCTCCGTCAGGCGCTTCTCGGGCATCGCCCGCTTGCGCTCCACCTCGCCCTTCTGATCGCAGAGGTACCAGACGCCGCCCCGGTTCTCGTCGGCCACGAAGAAGACGCTGTCCTCTCCGCCCAGGCGGATCGCCAGCCGCAGCGCCTCGACGCCATAAGGGTCCACCGCGGCGAGCGCGGGCGGGTACTTCCTGCCGTCCATGAACGCCAGGAACACGCCGCTGGTCAGGCCGGGAGTGTTGAGGAGGTCCTGCAGGATCCGGATGTGGAAGTTGGTCTTGAATTCCTTGCGCTGCCGCTTGAGGTGGGCCTCCCAGGCCTGGACGGCCTTCGGGTCCGGCGCGCCCGTCTGCACCGGAGCATGGAGCTGGATCTCCGCCGCGGTGTCGTCGGCGAACAGTAGGACCAGCTCGTCGAACTCCTCGGTCAGGCTCTCGAAGCTCTTGTCCCCGCCGGACGACAGGGCGAGCTGGCGCGTCTCGGCCGGCGTCGCCGGGACCAGATTCAGGCTCCCCTTCCCCACGAACACAGCGCCCACCGTTCGCCCCTCGACCGGCGCCAGGAAGTGAAAGGCGCCGGACTCGAACTGGAAGTGGAAGACGTCGCGGTCCAGGGTCAGACCCTGGATCGGGACCCTGCGGCCGTCCGGCCGCGCCTTCCGCAGCTCGGTGTACGTGGGATCGGCCACGGGAGCGGCATGGACCGCACCGGTGAGAAACAGGGCGAGGACAAAGAGGAAAGGCTTCGGGCTCATGAGCTCCTCCCGGGACTTCGTTTCAGGAGACCCGCGCCTCCCGCGTCACCAGGCAGGTGCTGGAGAAGCGGGCGACGAGGCGTCCTGCGGCATCCGTGACCTCGGCCTCGGCGTGGCCGGCGGTGCGCCCCTGCTGGAGCACCCAGCCGGTGGCGATGAGCCTCCCCTCCCGGATGGAGCGCAGATAGGTCGCGGAGAGCTGGATCGTCACGAAGCTCTC
>JBJMGZ010000389.1:0-4964 GCA_045807605.1 Thermoanaerobaculia bacterium
TGACATTGAGGTCGACCAACGTGTGGCGGGGGGTGCTGCGGTCGACCGCGACGACGCGGACCTCCGCCTTCCCGTACTGGTTGGGCCCGAGGACGATCGCCATGCGCGCACTCTCTCCGCTCGACGTTGCTGTCATGTTTCCCGTGGAACTACGACCCTCGGTAGGTCGAGTAGGCGAAGGGGGAGAGCAGCAGCGGCACGTGGTGGTGCTCGGCCGGCTCGCGGACGGCGAACGTCAGCACGACCTCCGGGTAGAAGGCCGCCCGGTCGTGGGCGGCGAACCACGTGCCCGTGTCGAAGACCAGGCGGTACGTGCCGGCACCGACGGCGTCCTCGGTCAGCCGGCAGCGGCCGTCCGCGTCGGTCACCCCCTCGGCGAGGATCATGTCGGGCGTCTCCAGCCGGACGGCGATCCCCGCGGCCGGCCGCCCCAGCACCGAGTCGAGCACGTGCGTCGACACGCTCACGAGACCAGTTCCCTCACCCGCAGCGCCGTGATCTGCGCCAGCTGCTCGGTGGCCTCCGTGCGCTCGGTCTCGGCGTCGTTGCCGAGCCGCCGGCGCAGCTCGGCGAGCATCTCCTCCGGCGAGCGGCCCGCCGCCCGGACGAGGAAGACGTGGCCGAAGCGCTGCTCGTAGAGGCGGTTCGCCTCGGCCAGCTCGGCCAGGATCTCGGGCGAGGCCTCGCCGGTGCCGGACTGCTCCTGCGCCGCCCACCGGCTCGCCACGCCCTCGCCGGCCGCCCGCTCCCCGATGCGGGGATGGGCCGCGAACGCCTCCAGCCAGTCCTCGCGGCCGAGCTGACCGAAGGCGCGCTCGGCGGCGGCGTAGAGGTCCTGCGGCGCACGGAACGGCCGGTCCCGCGCGACCCTGGCCGCCCAGGTCCGCGAGCCGCAGCACGCCAGGAGCTGCTCCTCCACCTCCGGCACCGGCCGGACGTTCAGCAGCACGAGCGGGCTCAACCGGCCGAACACCCGCAGCCGCGCCACGCCGCCGTCCGGATGGATGCCGAGGCGGACGTGCGTGAACGGTCCATCGTCGGCCAGGTCGTCGAAAGCGTGCAGCGTGTGGGGCCGCAACGGCGTCCTGGGAAGGATCTCCTTCCAGCCGAACGACGTCGACGTCAGCGCCTCCGCGTCGGCGCCGGGCGCGTCGACCCCCTCGACCCAGGCGCTCCCCGGGGCGTTGCCCTTGAAGTGGGAGGTGTCGATCTCCAGGCGCTGGATCGATCCCCGCGCGGCCAGGGCGACGAGGGCCCAGTCGTAGCCGTCGCCGCGCCGCCGCCGGGTCTCCCAGCCGTCGTGCATGCCGCGCGGCGGACCCGGCAGGATCAGGTTGTGGCGGTTGCCGAAGAACATGTCGGAGCAGGCCAGCACGCGCCCGCCGTTCTCCACTCCGGCGAGGTCGATCTCGCTCTGGCGCCGGTCGAGCCGCAACCAGTCCGGCACCGCGTCGCCATGCACCCGCAGCCGGGCGACGCCGCCGTCCGGATAGATGCGGAAGAGGAGGTGGGTGACCCGCCCGATGTCGCCGATACCCTCGATGGGGAAGAGGTTCCTGGAATCCCCCTGCAACTGGATGCGCGGCAGGATCACGGTCCACTTCACGTCCGCTCCGAACAGCTCGTCGACCGTGGGATGGCCCTCGACCGCGCACGCCTCCAGGGAGCACTGGTCGGGGTAATTCCCCTTGAAGTGGGCGGTATCCACGACCACGCCGCGCGGGATGCCGGGCAGGCCGAGGCGGATCAGGCACCAGTCGTGGCCGGGCTCGCGGCGGCGGCGGGTCTCCCAGCCGTCCATCCACTTGCCCACGTCCGTGTACTTGCCCTCGAGCCAGACCGGAGCCGCGGCCTTGAGCAGGTTCTCCTTGGGCGCGAAGAGCTCGTCGTTCGCGGCCAGCACGGCGCCGCCGAGGCGCTCGGCCGCCAGGTCCACCAGCTCGGTGAAGTCGCTCATCCCGCTCCTTTCAGCAGCCTGCCGGCGGGGAGGCCGGGGAAATCGCCGTCATGATAGACCGTCTCGCCCCGGAGGAGCGTCCTGCGCACCACCCCGTCGAGCGTCCGGCCGGCATAGGGGGTGAGCTTGTGGCGGTGCTGGAGCGCCGCGGGATCGACCCGGAAGCCCGCCTCGGGCTCCCAGATCACCAGGTCGGCGTCGAGCCCGGGCCGGATCGCCCCCTTGTGCGCAAGGCCGGCGAGGCGCGCGGGGTTGCGGCACATCCAGACTGCCAGGTCCGCGAGCGAAAACCCGCGCGCCCGCGCGCCGGTCCAGACCGCGGGCAGCGCGAGCTGGAGCGAAGCGATGCCGCCCCAGGCCTCGCGGAACCCGCCGCGCTTGAGCTCCGGCGGGCTGGGAGAGTGGTCGGTCGCGACGAGGTCGATCAGCCCCTCGCGCAGCGCCTCCCAGAGACGCTCCCGGTTCTCCCGCGAGCGGATCGGCGGCGCGCATTTGAAAGCAAGCCCGCCGGACATCCCGTCGGGGATCTCCTCGGCCGCGAACGTCAGGTAGTGCGGGCAGGTCTCGACCGTGATCGGCAGATGCCTCCTCGCCTCCCGCAGAAGAGGGAGAGCCTCCGCCGTGGCGAGATGGACGACATGCACCCGGGCCCCCGTCTCGCGGCACAGCCGGATGAGGAGATCGATCGCCCCGGTCTCCGCCGCGTCCGGCCGCGAGCGCAGATAGTCCTCATAGCGCTCTCCCGCGCAGGTCCCGACGCAGGTTCCGAGAAACCCCGGCAGCTCGGCATGAACGAGAAGGACGGCGCCATCGAGGAGAGGCATGGCCGCGCGCAGATCGGCCTCGCCGACGTGCTCGAATTCCTCAACCCCCGAGGGCACCAGGAAGGACTTGAAGCCCAGGACGCCGTCCTCGATCAGCCCGGCGATCTCCCCGGCGTTGCCCGGAACGACGCCGCCCCAGAAGCCGACGTCCACCCGGCACTTGCCGCTCGCCGCTTCCCTCTTCGCCCGCAGCGCCGCCCGCGTGGTCGTGGCCGGGATGCTGTTGAGCGGCATGTCCACCAGGGTGGTGATCCCGCCCGCCGCCGCCGCGCGGGTGGCGGTCTCAAAGCCTTCCCATTGGGTCCGTCCCGGCTCGTTGATATGGACGTGGGTATCGACCAGGCCCGGCATGACCACGGCTTCGCCCGCCTCGATCACCGGCACGCCGGCGGGAAGGTCGTCCGCCGCGCTCACGGCGGCGATCTTCCCGTCCCGGATGAGGATCGAGGCCGGGGCAACCCCGCCGGGGGTCACCACCCGTTGGCCGCGGACCACGAGATCGGCTGGCATCGAGCCATTCTATCTGCCGGAAAGAGGCGTTGTCCTTCCGCTCCTTCGGTCGCCTCACTGGAGACACCGCCCTCTCGGCGGAAAGGAGGAATCCCATGCGTATCGTTTCAATCGTCAAAGGCGGGCTTTGCGGCCCGGCCTGGGCGAGCCTCGCCGTCCTCGTTGCGCTCGCGAGCGCATCCCCCGCGCCCGTCGCGGCGACCGTCATCGAGCCGATGCAGCCGAACGTCTGGACGGGGGGGAGGGGCGTGGCGGTCACCGTCAGCCCCAACAACTCCTCGATCGCCGTCGTGGCGAGCGAGAGCGGCGGGCTCTTCAAGACCCAGGACGGCGGCCTCACCTGGTCCCATCTCACCGGCCTCCCCCCCTTCCGCATGGCCGACGTCAAGTACAGCCCCGCGTCCTCCCAGAGGATCGTGGCGACCGCCTTCGCCGACAGCCGCACCGGCAACCGCGGCGGCATCTGGCGCAGCCTCAACGGCGGCGTGAACTGGGAAAAGCCCGCGACCTCCAACCCGGCCGCCGGACCGAAGTGTCCGGCCGCGGCGACCGCCTACGGGATCTCCTACGTCGCGGGCGGCATCTACGTGGGCACCGACTGCGGCCTCGCCATCAGCCGCGACAGCGGCGCCACCTGGACGCACGTCGTGCCCAATCCCGCGGCGGCCAACTGGCGCATCGTCTCCGTGGTCGCCCACGGACAGGGCATCGTCGACGTCTGCGGCAACGCCGGGATCTTCCGTTCCACCGACAGCGGGGCGACCTGGGGGCCCGCCTCCGCCAACCTCGGCGGTTGCACGCAGTTGGGCACGCACCTGATCGATGCGTCGCCGTTCAATTCGGACGTCCTCTTCGTCACCACCTTCCCGAACAAGCTGTCCGAATCCGACGACGGCGGGCGGACCTGGACGACCTTGAACCCGCCGGCCGCGACCAGTCTGGGGCGGCCCTCCTGGCTGGCGGTGTCGAAGGCGCTCCCCGCCAGCCCGGGCCAGTTCGATATCTTCTTCGGCAACCCCTACAACCGGGTGCGGCAGACCTGCACCAACCGCAGCGGCCTGAACTGCAACGGTTCGTGGACCGCCTTGAAGCTCAATCCTCCCAACGCGAACGAGACGAACGCCTTCGCCTTCGACGCTTCGGGCAGCGCCGGCAAATTCATCCTCACCGACGGCGGCGTGTTCAACTCGACGGACGGAGGCAAGACCTTCGCGGTCGGCGGCGGGGGCAACGGGGGCTACAACGCGCTCCAGATCTACGAGGTCGCCGGCCAGATCCACCCGGACCACACCGACCTGTTCATCGGCACGCAGGACAACTGCCTCTGGGCCTCGCCCGATGACGGCAGGAGCTGGATCAACCCCCGCTGCCCGGAGGGCTACGCCCTCCAGATGAAGCGCAGCACGCCCTCCCACGCCAGCGAGATCATCACCGGGCAGGACGTGAGCTGGGGGAACTTCAAGAGCTCCGATCACTTCGTCACCTTCGATCACTGGAACGATCCGCCGAACAACGCGGGCAACCCGTTCCTCATCGACACCGGTAAGTACATCCAGTACACGCGGGCACCGGGCTCCCCCGCCACGGGGATCTCCCTGACCCTCGACACCGGCGGAAGCTGGAATCCGATCAGGATTCCGGCCAGCACGATGCCGTTCACCATCGCTCCGTCG
>JBJMGZ010000390.1:0-6497 GCA_045807605.1 Thermoanaerobaculia bacterium
GCGCCCCCGCCCGAAAGCCTCAGATCCGGTTCCCCCTCTCCCGGTCGGGTGGGAGCGCGATGGGAGAGGGGGCCAGGGGGTGAGGGGTCAGAGAGCGCCATAGCCATACCCCCGGTTGAGCGCTCCCACCCGGCTCTCGACCGCCGCCATCTGCTCGGGCTTGAGCGCCGTCTTCCAGCGGTCGTCGATGCGGATCTCGGAGGTGGACGACAGGCGCATGCGGTTGCCGATCACGTGGTGCTCGCCCTCCCGGAACTCGGGAACGCCATTGCCGGGGGGAAGGCCGGAGAAGGAGTGGATCCGGGACAGCGTGCCGGCCGGGTCCGCGCAGAGGTCCTCGTAGCGCAGGGTCATCCAGCGGTCCTTGGGGAACCAGCGCCGGGCCTGCTCGGCCGCCCGGTTGTCGGCCACCCAGGAATCCGCCGCCGCCTCGGGCCCGATGCCGAGGTTCTTCATGTTCGACCAGGAGACGGCGCGGCCGTCCCGCACGAGGTGGATCACCCGCATGTCGAAGCTCGGGATGCGGCGCATGAAGACCGCCCGCTCGGGCCGCTTGGAGCTGTCCAGGAAGATGCGGCTCCCCTTGATCCCGGTGACGATCTCGGCGAGAGCCTCGATGCGGGAGAGGATCCGGGAGAGCTCGCGCCGGGCTCCGGGTACGACCCGGACCCCGATGCTGCGGGCCGTCTCCAGGACCGGACCGCGCTGGACCGCGCGCAGGATCACGTCGGACAGGCCGCCGCCCCGCGCCCGGAAGTCCAGGCCGGAGTCCCAGACGTCGAAATCATGCCCGCGCTCCGCCATCTCCCGGCTGACGCGGCGCCAGAACTCGCACTCCCTCACCGGGGCGTGGCACGAACAGAGGTACTGCTCGGGCGTGGTCTGGCTCTTCGCCTGCTCGGCGATCCCCAGCTCCCCGATCGTGGCGATCTGGGGATGGGCGTCGAGGAGGAAGGTCAGCAGCGTCGAGCCCGAATAACCGTGGCCCGTGATGTAGAGGACGTCCGTCATGCGAGCAACTCCAATCCCTCCGATTCTGACTCCACCGGGTTATACTTCGGCCGCTCCAAGGGGAGAGACCCGACATGAAGACACTTTCGCGCCTGCTCCTGCCGGCTCTGCTGCTCGTGGCATTCACAGGTTGTGCCACGGCCAGGGTCCCCCAGTTCGAGGCGTTCGCGAACGCCGGAACGGCCTATACCCAGGCGGTCACCGGCCTCATCACCGAGGTCGGCAACAGCGCCGTCGACGCCAACTCGGTCAAGCTCCTGCAGAACCGGGCGCTCGCGCCGGTCTCCCTGTCCGACTTCCAGCAGCAGGACAAGGACATGCGCGACTACCTGGCGGAGCTGAACGAGATCCAGGCGCAGACGACCCTCCTGGGCAACTACTTCCAGGCGCTCGCGGATCTGGCCACGAGCAGCGCCCCGGAATCCTTCGCCACCGAGGTCCAGAGCGTCGCCACCACCCTGATCGGGGTGACCCAGGAGGTACGCGGCACCAGCGTCGCGCAGTCGACGCAGACCGCCGAGGCACAGGCGGCCGGCAGCGTCGGCGGCCTCGTCGTCAAGGAGATCCAGGGCAAGGAGCTGGAGCGCGAGCTCAACGCGCACAAGGACACGATCGCCCAGATCCTCCAGCTCCAGGAGGACCTGCTCACGGTCCTGAGCAGCCAGGCCGAGGCCAACGCGCAGTTCACCACCGCCCTGACCTACGACCAGCAGGTCGTCACCCCCTTCCTGTCCGGCCAGGTCACCACCGCCACGCAGCAGAGCTGGATGTCCGAGCGCTACTCGGGTCTCTCGCAGCCGGTGCTGGTCACCCAGGTGAACACGACAGCCCAGGCGGCGCAGTCGCTGCAGCAGGCCTGGAACAAGCTGCTCTCGAACGACTTCACGGTCGAGGACGCGCAGGCCATCACGACCGAGCTCGCGCCGGTCCTCGCGAGCCTCGACGCCCTGGAAAAAGCCAGGGCGCAGACGCAATCGACCACCACCAGCACCGGCACCGCCGGCACCACGGGAGAGAGCCAGCCATGAGCGATCCCGAGAAGGAAGACCCGGTCGGCGAGGCCCAGGCCGACGCGGAGCAGGCGAAGACGGAAGAGGACAAGGCCCTGGCCGATCCCCAGGCCGACCTGAACCAGACCCTCGACTCCCTGCGGACGATCGAGGTCCAGCTCTACGGCATCGAGGTCGTGCAGCAGGTGCAGCAGCTCTCGGACGCGCAGAAGCAGGAGTTCGCGTCGGCGCGGCTCCACCTGACCTCGGTGATCAACCAGCTCGACACTGCCCAGCTCAGCGAGATCGAGGGCAAGCTGGAGCAGAACGACGCCGCGCTGCAGCAGGGCATCCAGTCCCTGGAGAAGTCGCTCGGCGACCTCACCGCCGCCCCCGAGTGGGCGGGCGCGGTCAACGACATCATCGGAGTCATCGGTCAGATCATCCCGCTCGTCTAGCACCGTGGCCTCCTCCGCCCCCGCGCCGCTGTCGAGGTCCGAAGAGCGAAGGGTCATCTTCGCCTCGTCGCTCGGCACCGTCTTCGAGTGGTACGACTTCTACCTGTATGCCACGCTGGCGCCGTTCTTCGCGGCGCTGTTCTTCCCCAAGGGCAACGACACGGCGGCGCTCCTCGCGGCGTTCGCAACCTATGCCGCAGGCTTCCTGGTGCGGCCGTTCGGCGCCCTGTTCTTCGGGCGCCTGGGCGACCTGGTGGGCCGCAAGCACACGTTCCTGCTCACCATCGTGGTCATGGGCGCCTCGACGTTCGGAGTGGGGCTGCTGCCCACCTACGAGGCGATCGGCATGGCCGCGCCGGTCGTCCTGGTGCTTCTGCGCCTGCTCCAGGGCCTCGCGCTCGGCGGCGAATACGGCGGCGCGGCCACCTACGTGGCCGAGCACGCCTCCGATTGCAACCGCGGCTCGGCCACGAGCTGGATCCAGACCACGGCCACGCTCGGCTTTTTCCTGTCGCTCCTCGTGATCGGCACCTGCCGCGGCCTGATGCCGCCCGAGACGTTCACGCGCTGGGGATGGCGCCTGCCGTTCCTCGTCTCGCTCGTGCTGCTGATCTTCTCGATCTACATCCGCATGAAGCTCGAAGAGTCGCCGGTCTTCCGCCTGATGAAGGCGCAGGGCAAGGGCTCCAAGGCGCCGCTGCGCGAGAGCTTCCTGCGCTACCCGAACAACAAGTACGTGCTGCTCGCGCTGCTCGGAGCGACGGCCGGCCAGGGCGTGGTCTGGTACACGGGCCAGTTCTACGCCCTCTTCTTCCTGACCATCTCGCTCAAGCTCGACTACCTGACCGCCTACACCGTGGTCGGCATCTCGCTCGCCCTCGCCACGCCGTTCTTCATCGTCTTCGGCAAGCTCTCGGACCGCATCGGACGGCTCAGGATCATCCTCGCCGGCTGCCTGATCGCGTCTCTGACTTACTTCCCGCTGTTCAAGGGGCTCACCCACTACGTCAACCCGGCGCTGGAGGAGTACAACGCGGCCAACCCGATCTCGGTCGCGGCGAGCGATTGCAGCTTCCACGTCTTCATCGGGCCGAACACCCGCTACTCGGACTGCGACCGCGCCAAGGACTTCCTCACCAAGGCCGGGCTGTCCTTCGAGTCGCGCCCGGCCGCCGGTGAGACCGTGGTGACGCGCATCGGCGACGTCGAGCTCGCCGGCTGGGACGAGGCGAAGTACAAGGAGGCGCTGGCACAGACCGGCTATCCGGCCGAGGTGGACAAGTCGCGGATCGACTATCCGATGACCATCCTGATCCTGTTCGTCCTGGTCCTCTATGTGACCATGGTCTACGGCCCGATCGCCGCCTTCCTGGTGGAGCTCTTCCCGACGCGCATCCGCTACACCTCGATGTCGCTGCCCTACCACATCGGCAACGGCTGGTTCGGAGGCATGCTGCCGCTCCTCGCCACCGCCATGGTGGCCCGGGCCGGAAATATCTACGCCGGGCTCTGGTACCCGATCGCGGTCGCGCTCATGACCGTGGTCGTGGGCGCGCTGTTTCTCCGCGAGACCAAGGACCGCACGATCAACGAGTAGAGACGCCCCGCGGGGCGTCTCCCCCGGCCAACCGCCGCACCAGGTCGAGGGTGACCACCGCCACGTTGTAGGGCACCCTCGAGGGCGCTGGCTCGTCGTGCAGCCGTAGCCCGGGAAGCTCCGGCGGTGCATCGCGGAGAAGTCGAGAGCAGAAATCCGCCGGCAGGCCGGACCAGGTCTGGATGTCCTCCGGCAGATCCCGGTTCCAGCGACGGCAAGCCCGGCGCTTCCAGGAGGTCTCGTCGAAGTCCCAGACAAAGACCTGCCCGTCAGAGGTTCCCGCGGCCATCAAGTCTCCGCCACGGATCGGCGCAAGGGAGAAGACGAGATCCCCGTAACCCCGGACTTGGCCCACGGACCGCCAGGGACTGATCTCGATGTGCTCCAGCGAGCCGTCGCCACAACCCGCGACGAGGAAGCGGCCTCCCCGGCGGAAGGCCACCGAAAAGACGCGGCCGCACTCTACGGCTCCCGGCGGGGGCACTGCCTCGCGGGAGGGATCGAGCAGCGTGATCCTCCCTTCATTCGCGTCATTGGCGATGGCAAGCCTCTGCCCATCCGGTGAGAACGCGAGGTCGTTCGCCGAGCCCGGTACCTTCCAGATCCGCAGAAGCCGCAGCGAAGCGACGTCCCAGAGGAGGATGTGCTCGTCGTTGTCGCCGGCGGCAAGGAAACGGCCATCGGGGCTGAAGGACAGGTCCAGCGTGTACCCCAGGGTCAGTCCGGGCCGGGTCGGAAGAGGCGTCTCCCGGAGCTCGCCGGATTTCGGATCGCGGCGCCAGATCGAGACGCGGCCCTCTTTGCTCCCGGTCGCGAAGGTCTCTCCATCCTCCTGGAGCGCGACGGCTGTCCTGGTGATTCCTTGCGTGTGCCAGGCGAGCGGCTTGTCCCGACCTTCCAGGTCCCAGAGCCCGAACCGGCCCCCCTCGCCGCTCCAGAGGAGCCGGTTGCGGGCCAGGGCGATCCCGTTGACCTCGCCTCCAGTATCCACGGGAATCTCCTCCATATCACCGGGTTCGGAGAGGGACACCTTCACCAGGCGGCCGTCGAGGTCCCCGGCGATGAGCCACCGGCCGTCCGGATCGAGCACCAGCCCCTGGACCGAGCTTCTCCCGTCCAGGGCGAGCCGCGACAGAGGTTGGAACAGACCAGGGTCCCAGAGGTGGATCGCCGGATCCGTCCCGGCGGACGCCAGGTTGCCGGTTCCGGCCTGAAAGGCGACCGCAAAGACGCGGCCCTGGCCAGGCAGAGCCAACAGCGTCTCCTTCTCCTCGCTCCACAACCGCACCTGGCCATCGTTGCAGCCGGAAGCCAGGAATGCGCCGTCGACGGCGAGGTGGAGCACGCCGGCTCCCTGCCCCGGCACCCGGCGGACCTCGGACATGTCCGCGGCATCCACCCAGGAAAGGCTGCCATCCGAATGGCCGAGGACAAGCTGCTGCCCCCCGGGATGCCACACCAGGGCGGTGGTGCCCATGCCAGGACTGTACTGGCGGCGGTTGGACAGTCTGCCTTCCGAAAAGTCCCAGACCACCAGGGACTCGGTCCCTTCGAGGAGGGCGAGCCTCCGCCCCTCCGGATCGAAGGCCACCTCGGGGACCCGGCGGTCTGCCACCGGCAGCTCCACGGGAACGGGGGGATCCGTTCCAAGATCCCACAGGATGGCGCCGCTGTCGTAACCCGCGGCGAGATAGCGGCCCCCGGAATCCACGGACAGCGATTCGACGAGCCCTCGCGCGGCGTTCAGGTCCGGCAGGATCTTCTTGCGCCGGACCGGATCCCACCGGCTGATCCGGCCCGCCGCCCAACCGCCGGCGAAAAGAAACCTTCCATCCGGAGAAAAGGCGATCCTCGTGATCCGCTCCTCTCCGGCGGGGAGAGTGCCGATCTCCCTCCAGGCCTTTGTATCCCAGAGATGGATCACGCCATCGGAACCGGCAGAGGCGAGGAGAGGCTCGCCGGGATGGAATGTCAGCGTTTCGACCTCGCCCTGGTGTCCATGGAGCAGTGTAAGGAGCTGTGGAGCTTTTTCGAGGGCGCCGAGGAGGGAATGGATGGCATCTCCGGTGGGCGCGACTTCGTGGGCCGCGACGGCGAGCAGGAGACTTCGATCCAGGCTGTCGGCAGAGGCCGAATCCCGGGCCAGTCGGCGGGAGAGGTCCATGCGCGCGGTCTGGGCTCTCTTATGAGCCACATAGATGGCCACGCCGGAGATCGCCACCAGAAGAACCGCCACGGCCGCCTGCCACGTCCGGCGCCGGTTTTCGCCTCGGCGGCTGGCCCGGACCAGCTCCTCGTGGACCAGGATGGGGGCCGGCTCCTTGCCCGGGCTCTGCGCGAGCCATTGCTCCGCCTCCCTCAGATTGCCGCCCCGCAGCAGCAGGCTTCGATCCTGGCTTGCATGGTCCCATTCCAAGGCGCGGAGCAGGAATCGGGTGTGCA
>JBJMGZ010000391.1:0-9272 GCA_045807605.1 Thermoanaerobaculia bacterium
AAGGACGTGGCCGGCGTGGACGAGGCCAAGGAGGAGCTGCAGGAGATCATCGAGTTCCTGCGCGAGCCCCAGAAGTTCCAGAAGCTGGGCGGCCGCATCCCCAAGGGCGTGCTCCTGATGGGCCCGCCGGGCACCGGCAAGACGCTCCTCGCCCGCGCCATCGCCGGCGAGGCCAACGTCCCCTTCTTCTCGATCTCCGGCTCGGACTTCGTCGAGATGTTCGTCGGCGTCGGCGCCTCGCGCGTCCGCGACCTGTTCGAGCAGGGCAAGAAGAACGCCCCCTGCATCATCTTCATCGACGAGATCGACGCCGTCGGCCGCCATCGCGGCGCCGGCCTGGGCGGCGGTCACGACGAGCGCGAGCAGACCCTGAACCAGCTCCTGGTCGAGATGGACGGCTTCGAGTCGAACGAGGGGGTCATCCTCATCGCCGCCACGAACCGCCCCGACGTGCTCGACCCGGCCCTGCTCCGCCCCGGCCGCTTCGACCGCCGCGTCGTCGTCGACCGGCCGGACATGAACGGCCGCAACGGCATCCTGAAGGTCCACACGCGCAACATCCCGCTCTCCGAGAACGTGGACCTCTCCCGCATCGCCCGCGGCACCCCGGGCTTCGCCGGCGCCGACCTGTCGAACCTCGTCAACGAGGCCGCCCTCATCGCCGCCCGCCGCAACAAGAAGAAGGTCGACATGGAGGACTTCGAGTACGCCAAGGACAAGGTCCTGATGGGCGTCGAGAGGAAGACCATGATGCTGACCGACGACGAGCGGCGCATCACCGCCTACCACGAGGCGGGGCACGCGCTGGTCGCGGTCTTCACGCCGGGCGCGGACCCGCTGCACAAGGTCACGATCATCCCGCGCGGCCGGGCGCTCGGCCTGACCATGCAGCTCCCCACCGAGGACAAGTACACGTACAAGAAGCAGTACGTGGAGGCGCAGATCTCCATCCTGATGGGCGGACGCGTGGCCGAGGAGCTGACGCAGGACGACATCACCACCGGCGCGGGCAACGACATCGAGCGCGCCACGGACATGGCCCGCCGCATGGTCTGCGAGTGGGGCATGTCGGACTTGGGCCCGCTCTCCTACGGCGCCAAGGACGAGCCGGTCTTCCTCGGCCGCGAGTTCGCCCAGCGCGCCGACTACAGCCAGGACACGGCGATCCGCATCGACCGCGAGGTCACGAAGATCGTCTCCGCCGCCTACGAGCGCGCCACCGGCATCCTCAGCCAGAACCGGGAGGTGCTCGACCGCATCGCCCGCGACCTGCTGGAGCGCGAGTCGCTGGACGGCGAGGAGGTCTACACCATCGTCCGGGAGCTGACCGGCCACGGCCCGGCCCCCACCCGCGACGTACCCCCGGGCGAGGGGATGGTCATCGGCGGCCACGACGTGCCCGAGAACGTGATGCAGCCGCGCTCGGCGCCGACGCCGGTGCCGACCGGGGCCCCCGAACCGGCCTAGTTGATCCCGTTCCCCCTCTCCCCAACCCTCTCCCCCGTGCCGGGGGAGAGGGGGCGGAAGCCGCCCGGCACCTCGCCGGGCGTTTTTTGTTGTGCCGTGTTGATAGACTAAGGATGGCCCCCCGGCCCGCCTGCGCATGGAGACCGCTCACCTCACGAACCGCCCCACCTGGACCCTCCGGTTCCCTCATGGCCGTTCGCTCCTCCTCGGGGGCCCACTTGGGAGAAAACCGCGGGTGCTGGGCATCCTGAACCTCACCCCCGATTCGTTCAGCGACGGCGGGCTGTGGAACGATCCGCCCCGGGCCATCGAGCGCGCGCTGCGCATGCTCGAAGAGGGCGCCGACCTGCTCGACCTCGGCGCCGAATCGACCCGGCCGGGCGGCGGCGTCTACGGCGCCGGCGCCGCCGAGGTCCCCGTTGAGGAAGAGATCGCCCGCCTGCTGCCCGTGCTGGAAGCGGTGCGCCGCGCCACGGACGCGCCGCTCTCCGTGGACACGCGCAAGGGCGAGGTGGCCGAGCGCGCGCTCGCGGCCGGCGCCGACCTGATCAACGACGTGAGCGCCCTCGCCGATCCGCGCCTCGCCCGCGCCGTGGCCGAGGCCGGCTGCCCCGTGGTGCTCATGCACAGCCGCGGCGAGCTGCCCACCATGCAGCGCGGCATCCACTTCGAGGACGTCGTCGGGGAGGTGCGCGCCGAGCTCGCCGCCGCCCTGGAGCGCGCCCGGTCCGCGGGCATCGACGAGTCGCAGGTCGTGCTCGATCCGGGCATCGGCTTCGGCAAGACCCGGGAGCAGAACCTGGCGCTGATCGCCCGCCTCGGCGAGCTCTCGACGCTCGGCCGGCCGCTCCTCCTGGGCGCGAGCCGCAAGAGCTTCCTTGTAGGGGCGGGGCTTGCCCCCGCCCGGGAGGGGGTAAACCCCTCCCCTACATCAAGGCTCGGCGGCAGCCTGGCGGCCGTGGCCTGGACGTTCGGGTCCGCGGCGATCGTGCGGGTTCACGACGTGGCGGAGACGGTCCAGCTCCTCGACGTGTGGGAGGCGCTGGCCGCATGACCGTCGAGCGCTTCATCCAGCTCCTCACCTGGCGCGACGCGCTCGACATCTTCTTCGTGGCGGTGGTGATCTACAACCTGCTGCTCCTGATCCGGGGCACGCGGGCGGTGCAGATGCTGGGCGGCATCGTGTTCGTCGGCCTGATCTACTTCATGGCGCAGCTCGCCGACCTGCCGACGCTCCAGGACATCCTGGAGAACCTCCTGATCGTGCTCCCGTTCGCGATCATCGTGCTCTTCCAGCAGGAGATCCGGCGGGCGCTCGCCAACTTCGGGCGCAATCCGCTCTGGGGCCTGACCAAGCAGCAGAAGGTGGTCTCGTCGTTCGGGGACATCGTGCTCGCCGCCACCACCCTGTCGGGCCAGCGCGTCGGCGCGCTGATCGTCATCGAGCGCCTCCAGGGCCTCCGCAACTACGTCGAGAACGGCATCGAGCTGGACGCCACCATCTCCTACGACCTGCTCATCAACATCTTCACGCCCGACACGCCGCTCCACGACGGCGCCGTGATCGTCCAGGACGACCGCATCGCCGCCGCCGCCTGCTTCCTGCCGCTCACGGGCAATCCCGAGCTGTCCAAGGAGTTCGGCACCCGCCACCGCGCCGCCCTCGGCATCACCGAGGAGACCGACGCGGTCGCCGTGGTGGTCTCGGAGGAGAGCGGCATCATCTCGGTGGCGTTCGACGGCGAGCTGATCCGCGACCTCGACGGCAAGAGCCTGCGCAACATGCTCTACCAGTACCTGATCACCGACCTCTACCCGCAGTCGGGAAACCCATGAGCGACGGCCTGCGCACCTGGGGGCTGCGCCTGCTGGCGCTCGGCATCGCTCTCGGCCTCTGGTTCAACAGCTCCTTCGAGGACCGCGAGGTCCTCAACGAGCGCGTGGTCGAGGCGAGCGTCAGCTACACCTGGCCGAAGGGCTTCATGGTCCTCGACCGCGAGCGCAACGTGAACGTGCGGGTGCGCGGCAGCAGCAAGCGCGTGCGCGGGCTCGACCCCGACCAGGTGGACGTCCAGGTGGAGCTCAGCCGGCGGCAGGGGCCTCTCACCATCAACCTCGGCCCCGAGAACGTCCTCATGCCCGAGGGCCTGGAGGTGGTCTCGATCGAGCCCAACGTGATCACCGTCGAGGTGGAGCGCGAGGTCAGCGGGCGCATCCGGGTGGAGCCGGACCTGGTGGGAGAGCCCGCGGCCGGCGCCACGGTCGGGGAGCCCGAGGTCTTCCCGAGCCAGGTGCTGGTGACCGGCCCGGAGTCGCTGGTCGCCAGCACCGAGGTGCTCCACACCCGGCCCGTGGACGTCGGCGGGCGGAGCGCCACGTTCGAGGCCAACGTGGCCGTGGTGCCGCCCGACGCCTTGATCCAGATCGCGCGGCCCCCCAGGGTGACGGTGAGGGTTCCGATCCAGCCCCCCAAGAATGAAAAGCGCAACGGCGCCCGGCCGGCGCCGGCGGAGGAACCCTGAACGTGAAACCCCCTCGTCTCTTCGGCACGGACGGCATCCGCGGCCACTTCGGCGAATTCCCCCTCGACCGCCCGACCGTGACCGCGCTCGCCGTGGAGCTCGCCTCCACCCTCCAGGAGCGGGCGAACGGCGACGCGCCCGAGGTGATCCTCGGCGGCGACACCCGCGCGAGCACGCCGGAGATCTGCGGCTGGCTCACCCAGGGGCTCGAAGCGGGCGGCGTGCGGGTGCGCTACGCCGGCGTGATCCCGACGCCCGGCGTGGCCTGGCTGATCCAGCCGCTCGGAGCCGCCGCCGGCGTGGTGGTCTCGGCGAGCCACAATCCCTGGCCGGACAACGGCATCAAGCTCCTCGATCCGAGCGGCTCCAAGTGGAACGACGACGACGAGCACGCCCTGGAGCGCCGCCTGCTCTCCCGCACCCCGGCCGAGCTGCCATCTCTCCACCTGGACGTCGAGGAGAAGCTCAGGGAGCGCTACCTGGACCACCTCGCCTCGACGGTCGAGGAGCCTCTCGACGGGCTGCCTCTCGACGGGATCAAGCTGGTGCTCGACGCGGGCAACGGCGCCGCGTCCTCCTATGCCGGGGAGATCTTCGAGCGCCTGGGCGCCCGGGTGACGCTCCTGCACGCGGAGCCGGACGGCCGCAACGTGAACGAGGGCTGCGGCTCGACCGCGCCCGCGGAGATGGCGGCCCGTGTCGTGGCCGAGGGCGCGCACCTCGGCGCCGCCTTCGACGGCGACGCCGACCGCTGCATCCTGGCCGACGAGCGCGGCGAGGTGCGGGACGGCGACGCCATCCTCTACCTGTGGGCCCTCTCGCTGCGCGATCAGGGCCTGCTCGACCCGGCGAAGATCGTGGCCACGACCATGAGCAACCTGGGGCTGGAGCGCGCGCTCGACCGCGAGGGCATCGGCATCGTGCGCTGCGCCGTGGGGGACCGCTACGTGGTCGAGGCCATGAAGCGGGAGGGCATCCTCCTGGGCGGCGAGCAGTCGGGTCACATCGTGGAGAGCCGGCTCGCGAGCACGGGCGACGGCCTGCTGACCGCGATCCAGATCGCCGGGATCGTCCACGAGGCGGGCCGGCCGCTCTCGGAGCTGCTCGCCGGCTTCCGGCGCTACCCGCAGGTGTTGAAGAACGTGCGCGTCGCCCGCAAGCCCGATCTGGCCACGATCCCGAGCGTTGCCGCCGCCGCGCGCTCCGTGGAGGACCGCCTGGGAGCCGACGGCCGCCTCGTCCTGCGCTACAGCGGCACCGAGCCGCTCGCCCGCGTCATGATCGAAGGCCCCGACCAGCCCACCATCGAAGCCATGGCCGCCGAGCTGATCGGCGTGATCCAGGGGGAGCTGGGGAGATAGCGTCGCGGATCACTCTTCCGGCCCAGCGGGCCGGCAGAGATGGGTAGACCCCTCCATCCACTCGTCGGGGCCGTCTGCCCACTCGTCTGGACAAGCTACCCACTCGTTCGAACAAGCTACCCAATGGGTAGCCCCCTCCACTCACTTGCCTGAACGGCCTACCGAGTCGCCGGGACCGTCTACCCACTCGTTCGACACAGCTACCCAGTGGGCAGGCCCTTCCACCCACCTGTCGGAGCTGCCTACCCGGTTGTTTGAGCCGGCTACCCGCTTGACAGCCCGCCCGGAGGAATTCAGACTCTCCCGCGATGAACGGTTGCGCTCTCCCCCCGCTCCTCCTCTGCATGCGTGGACCACACGCGGCGACGGGATAGGCGCAGCCACACAGGATCGAACATCCCGAAGACCCGCGACGGCGAGACCGGAGCGGGTCTTCTTGCTTTCCGGCCGCCGTCGCACTTCCAGAAAGGAACGTGCGATGAGCAGAGAAGAAGCGCTCCAGGGGGACCGCGGCTCCCCGTCGTATCTCGATCTTCCCGGCCCCTTCCTCCTCGAATCCGGAGAGTCCCTGCCCCGCGTCCGCGTGGCGTTCCGCACCTGGGGAATCCTCGACCCCGACGGCGCCAACGGAGTCCTCATCTGCCACGCCCTCACCGGCTCGGCCGACGCCGACGTCTGGTGGCAGGGTCTGTTCGGCCGCTCGCTCGACCCGGCCAGCGACTTCATCGTCTGCAGCAACGTGCTCGGGAGCTGTTGCGGCACCACCCGGGCCTGCGAGGTCTCGGTGCGCGACATGGTCCGCGTGCAGATGGCCCTCCTGGATGCCCTCGGCGTGCGCCGGCTGCGGCTCGTGATCGGCGGCTCCCTGGGCGGTATGCAGGTGCTGGAGTGGGCGCTGCTCGATCCGGAGCGGGTCGAGGCCATCGTCGCCATCGCCACCTCGGGACGCCACTCGGCCTGGTGCATCGCCCTCGGCGAGGCGCAGCGGCAGGCGATCCGGATCGATCCCGTCCGCGGGCTGGCCGCGGCGCGGGCGCTCGCCATGTGCACCTACCGCAGCCGCGCCAGCTTCGAGGCGCGCTTCGGACGCCGGCTGAGGGAGCCGGGCCTGTTCGAGGTCGAGAGCTGGCTGCACCACCACGGCGACCGCCTGCTCGAACGGTTCGACGCCGACTCCTACGTCACCCTCACCCGCGCCATGGACACCCACGACGTGGCCCGCGGACGCGGGGAGTACGAAGAAGTCCTACACTCCATCCGCGTCCCGGCGCTGGTCGTGAGCATCGACTCGGACGTGCTCTATCCGCCGGAGGAGCAGGCCGAGCTGGCGTCGCTGATGCCCAACGCCCGATTGGCGACGCTCCATTCGCCGCATGGCCACGACGCGTTTTTGATTGAGACGAAGGAGCTCAATGAGATCGTCATGGAATTCCGGACTTTCACCCGGCTTCTTCCCCCCACTGTAGAGACGCCCCGTGGGGCGTCTCCGCAGCGGCAACATCTTTCCGAAAACCACAGCCAGTCAGCGGTTGATCAGACGGCCTTTCGGCTCGGAGGAGACGCCCCACGGGGCGTCTCTACAGTGGGGGGGCAGGCAGTGGGGATGGAGGGTCTCATCCTCGCCGGCCCGCGCGGCCGGGTGGCCACGGCCTTCCGCCAGCTCCTCGCCTCGCGGGACGACTTCCGGCTGGTCGGCGTCCTGGACCGGCACGACGATTGGGACCGCCTGCTCGACCTGTGCCGCCGCGAGAGGCCGATCTTCGTGGACTGCACGGCGAGCCCGGCGATCGCCGGCCGCTACGGGGAGCTGCTGAGCCGGGGAATCGCCGTGGTCACCCCGAACAAGCTGGCGAACGCGGGACGGCTCGCGGACTGGCAGCGGCTCCAGGAGCTCTCCGCGGACGTCCCCTACCGCTACGAGACCACCGTGGGCGCGGCCCTGCCGGTGCTCGGCACGATCTCCGACCTGCGGCGCGCGGGCGACCGGCTGCTCGGCGTCTCGGCCGTGCTGTCGGGGACGCTCTCGTTCGTGCTCCACCGGGTCGAGGCGGGCGTGCCGTTCTCCCGCGCGGTCCGGGAGGCGTACGAGCGCGGCTACACCGAGCCCCACCCGGCCGAGGACCTGAGCGGCGAGGACGTGGCGCGCAAGCTCCTCATCCTGCTGCGCGAGGCGGGCTTCGGCTTCGAGAGGGAGGACATCCTGGGCGAGCCCCTTCTGCAGACACTGCCGGGGCTGCCCATCGAGCCCGATCCCGAGCGGTTCCTGGATTGCCTGGCTCCGTGGGACGGCGTCTGGGCCGAGCGCGCCGCCCGCGCCCGGGAGCGGGGGGAGCGGCTGCTCTACCTCGCCTCGTTCGACGGCACGGCTCCAAGGGTAGGGCTCGCGGGGTTGCCCGCCGATCATCCGGCGGCCCGGGGAGGCCCCGGCGAGAGCGTGATCGTCTTCAGGACGGAACGCTACGGCGAGCTGCCGCTCACCATCTCCGGCCCGGGTGCAGGGCCGGAGGTGACGGCCACGGGCGTGATGTCCGACCTGCTACGCGCCGCCGCCCATCGCCGCCAGCATCTCCCGCACCGCCGCGCCCAGCCCCACCAGCACGGCGCGGGAGACCAGCCAGTGCCCGATGTTGAGCTCCTCCATGCCGGGTAGCGACGCGACCGCGCCGACGTTGTCCGTGCGCAGCCCGTGACCGGCATAGAGATGAAGGCCCTGGCCGCGGCCCAGCGTCGCGGCCCGGGCCACCTTGTCCAGTTGCACCATCGCTCCCGCCTGGTCCCGCGCGCGGGTGTAGGCGTCGGTGTTGATTTCAAAACCGGACACGCCGCGGATGGCTTGAATCTGCTCCAGGTCGGGATCCACGAAAAGCGAGACCTCGATGCCGGCCGCCTTGAGCTCCCCGGCGACCTCGGCGATCCGCTCGCCCTGGCGGATCACGTCCAGTCCGCCCTCGGTCGTGACCTCCTCGGGCCGCTCGGGCACCAGCGTCACCTGGTCGGGGCGCACCCGCAGCGCGACCTGCACCATCTCGTCGGCCGTGGACATCTCCAGGTTCAGCTTGCCGCGCACGCTCTCGCGCAGCCGCTCCACGTCGCGGTCCTGGACGTGGCGGCGGTCCACCCGCAGGTGGACGGTGATGCCGGAGGCGCCGGCGTCCTCGGCGATGCGCGCGGCTTCGACAGGGTCGGGATAGGCGGCGCGCCGGGCCTGGCGCAGGGTGGCGACGTGATCGACGTTGACCGACAGCCGCGCGGTGTTCGCCGGCACTAGCGTTCGATCTCCAGGTCCACGCGGGTGAGCTCCTCGGGCTGGCGCTGGATCAGGACGGTGCCCTGGATCGGGAAGAACGTGCGGTGGACGCGCTCGCCGAAGGTGCAGTTGACCTCGTAATAGCCGTCCGGCGTCACCATGAGAAGCGTCCCCTTGCCGCCCTTGATGCCGAGCAGCTCGTTGTGGATCAACACCTCGGCCGGTAGTTCCATCTCGTCTCCTCAGTCCTGCGGAGCGGCGGAGCCGCTCCATTAATCCTGGAAAAAGCCTTCTTCCTTGTACTCCCGGAGCTTGCGCTGGAGCGTCCGCAGGCCGATCCCGAGCAGGTCGGCGGCCTTGGCGCGGTGGCCGGCGGTGCGCTGCAGCGTCTCCAGGATGGCCTGGCGCTCGATGTCCGCCATGGTGCGCGTCTCGCCGACGACCGACTGCACCGGGCCGCCCGAGGTCGAGACGGTGACCGAATCCTTCACCTCGACCGGCAGATCGGCGGGCTGGACGTCCTCGCCCTGATGGAAGACCACGACCGACTCCATGACGTTCCTGAGCTGGCGGACGTTGCCCGGCCAGGGATAGCGCGCGAGCAGCTCCAGGGTCTCGTTGCTCAGCCGCTTCGGCGCCTTGCCGTGCTCCTGGCAGAACAGCCCCAGGAAGTGC
>JBJMGZ010000392.1:0-3625 GCA_045807605.1 Thermoanaerobaculia bacterium
GTAGGAGCGGATGCCCAGGATGACCGACTCCGGCGCCTCCCAATACCCGTGGAGATGGAGGATGCCGGGCTCCACCCCCCGGATGACCCTGGCAGCCTTGTCGCCATCTCGCCAAGTCAAGGCAGGACGGTGGGTGACCTCCTCCAGCAGACCGTCGTAATTCGTCGTTGCAATGGGCAGGCCGAGATCGCGGATGGCGTCGAGGATGGACCGATCCTTCAGTTCCAGCTTCCCGACCGTGTCGTGCAGCCAACGGCGGTACTCACCGCTGTCCGGGAAGCCGAGCTTGCTGGAGACCTTCTCGGCGGCGGAGAGGAGGTCGTCCAGATCCCCGGACCGGATCTCCTCCCGGACCCGGCTCGCCCACTTCGCATCGAGCCCCCGGACGGCGACGCACCGCTCGACGCCGTTCTCCAGGAGCCCTTGCCAGGAGGCGAGGGGGTTTCCTTGGGTTGCCGCGACTGACACACCCGCTCCGACCACCACGAGGACGTGGCCCTTGGCGATCTCGGCTCGGAGGTCGTTGACGAGCTCGTGGGACATGCTCAGCTCCGCTGAGGCGTTGAACAAGGAAATGCTACCGGATTTCCCTGGACGAAGCGCGGACGCGCTCGATCTGGAGGGGTTGAGCTCGTTTCCCGTCGGGATGACCCGCTTCCCGGCGTTTGCGCTCCGCCACGGCCGGGGATGGCCTCGTCCCCCATTGGGGAAGGGCTCGTCCCTGGCGCCAGTGGCGCCGGGCGGCCAGGGCGCCGCGAAACGGGTTTACGGTGCCGCGAATGCGAGCAAGAGGCGGCGCCCGCCTCGCAAGGGACGGTCTATCTGGTGCAGGTCGCGGCACAGTCTGCCTGAGTTGCGGCTCAGACAAGAAAGGGTACCGCGTCTTGACCTCATTATGCGGCATGGTTGCTCAGAGAGGCGGCGTAGATCCGGCATTTCTGGGCGTCGATCTGGCTTGTCGCGGCACAGAAGGACAATTTCGCGGCTCGCAGAAGAACTGATGCCGCGTAAAGAGAGATGGGTGCCGCGACCTGCCAGGGGCGGACAATCCCCTGCCAGGTTTTCGCGGCCCCCTTCCGCTTAGTCGCGGCGTATCGTTCGGCGGAACTCTCTCCTTCCGGGAGGCTGGTAGCATTCCGGCCTCCTGGACGTATCAATAGAGTGATGCTCTCGCTCCGGACTCCGATCTTTCTCCTGGCCCTGATCCTCGGGGGCTGTGCGCGCAGGGTGCCTTCGATGGATCTGCCGCTGTCCAAGCTGAGCTTCCAGGTCACGGTGCTCGGCAGGAGCGCCTCGGAGGCCGAGGTGCTGGTGGCGATCCGGCCCGGGCGGCTCATGACCTTCTCCACGCAGCGGGTCGAGCTGACCGGCGGCGACCGGCTCGTCGCCGAGGTTGACGGAGAGAGCTACTCGATGAAGCCGGCGGCGCTCCCGAAGCGTGGTCCCGGCTACCGAGTGAAGGTCCCGATCGCCGCGCCCGAAGCCAAGGTGCGCATCCTTCTCGCGCGCTCTGGCCGGCCGGTCGTGCCGATCGCGACGGGAACCCTCCCGCCGCCCTTCGAGCTGGCGGAGCTGCCGCGCTCGCCGTCGGCATCCAAACCGTTGGAGGTCCGATGGGCTCCGGTCAGCTCCGAGCCCATGGAGATCGCGGTGCAGGGGCCGTGCGTCACCGAGACGACGGTCTGGATGTGGGAGGACGGCGGCAAGGGCGTCCTCCCGCCGGATTCCTTGCGCCGGCCATACTTCAAATGGAACAACTGCTACGTCGATCTGGTCGTCGCCCGTGCGGGCGAAGGACGGCCGGAGCGCGGCGTGCACCCCGGGAGCGGGTTCCTGATCCGGCAGGTGCGGGTGGCCCGGTTGGAGCCGGTGAGGTAGGGGAGTATCACGCGATCAATCAACGATCGTCCCGATCCTCCGCCAGCTCGCGGAGGAGCTCGCTGAGCGGAGCGATCGGCATCCGAGGGGGCAGAGGGATGCCTGGTGCGATCGGAGGGCAGATCCAGCCAAGCCGCACGGCCTCGGCCAGCGGAGAATCTTCGCCCCATGGGTCGCGATCTTCAGGAGCAGAGATCATCTCTGAATCCTACACCTCGGCCAGCATCTCCATCAGATCCTTCCGCCGGAGCTTTCCCCACACCTCCCGGGCCGCCTCGACGTGCCGGCTCCTCTCCTCGGACCCTTCGGGGGAGAGCAGGGCGAGGCGGACGTGGGCGAGCCCGATGGAGTAGAGGTCGCCGGTCTTCCGGTAGAGGTGCAGCGCCTCTTCGTAACGGGTGCGGGCGGCGGCCGGGTCCGAAAGCGCCTGGGCCAGGTCTCCCAGCCGCTGGCGGACGTTGCCTTCGCCCAGGGCGTCTCCGACCTTGCCGTAGAGCGCGAGGGCCTCGCGGTAGCGGTCGAGCGCGCCCTGGACGTCGGACTGGAAGAGCGCCATGTCTCCCAGGCTGCGCAGGCAGTGGGCCTCCCCCTGCAGGCTGCCGGCCTTCCGGTAGAGGGTCATGGCCTCGGCGTAGCCCGTGCGGGCGGCCTCCGGCTGCTCGCTCTCCAGGGCGATGTCCGCCTCGCCCCGCAGGCAGTTGGCCTCGCCCACGGCATCCCGGATGCGCCGGTAGACGGGCAGGGCCTCTTCGTAAAGGCGGCGGGCGGTGTCGAGGTGATCGCCCTCGATCTCGGCGTCGGCCATGCGGCGCAGGCAGTGGGCCTCCCCGCGGGGGTCCCGGATCAGGCGGAAGAGCGGCAGGGCGTCCTCGAAGCGCACGCGCGCCGTGTCGGCGTCGGACCCTTCGAGAGCGAGGTCCCCCAGGCTGCGCAGGCAGAGGGCCTCGCCCTGCACGTCTCCAGCGTGCCGGTAGTGGCGCAGGGCCTCCTCGAAGCCCTCCCGGACGCCCTCCGTATCGGAGCGGCCGCGCGCGAGCTGGGCCAGAACCCCGGCGCAGAGGGCCGCCAGGTCGTGGCGCTCCATCGCCCGCGCCACGTCCCGCGCGCGCTCCAGCTCGGAGGAGCGGCCGGAGCCCCAGCTCAGGGAGCGGACGAGGTCGCCCAGCCCGATCGCGGAGCGGATCGCCGGCTCGGGATCGGGACCGTCCAGCCCCAGAAGGATCATCGAATGGACGTTCCCCGGCTCCTCCAGCCAACCCGCGGCCGCGCCCCGCTCCAGGTAGAGATCCACGGCGCGGTCGAGATCCTCGTCCAGAGGAGGATGCTCCCGCCGCACGGCCTTGCGCACCGGCGCCAGGACCCTGAGCCGTCCGCGCTCCTCGAACGCGAGCCCCGCCGCCTTCAGGATGCCGGCCGCTTTTTCGCCCTCTGTCAGGAGGAGGCCGAGGTCGTCGGGACGGAGGCCGTCGGGGAGGTTCGCGAGCAGGGAGAGGAGGCGGCGGGCTCCGGCCGTGATGCGGGGGCTGGCGAGGGCGACCTCCAGCGGAACTTCGATATGGAGCTCCCACTCCTGGGCGCCCTTCCACTTGAGCCGGCTCGACCGCCTCTCCCGCCAGAGCTGCCAGCGCTGCCAAAGGGTAGAGAGGCTGGGCTCCCCCTGGGCCGCGTGCGCGAGGAGGACCACGGCAAGGGGCAGGAGGTCCACCGAGTCCAGGAGGCCGTAGAGGAGCGGATCGTCCCCGAAGCG
>JBJMGZ010000393.1:0-4513 GCA_045807605.1 Thermoanaerobaculia bacterium
CCCGCGATCCACGGGCGGCGGGGTCACTCGCGGCGGCGATTGGGCGGTGCGCGGGGTCCGGCTCCCCTCGCCGAAGAGGCGCGTGAGATGGCGGTTCAGGTACAACCGCAGCGCGGCGCCGGCGAGGCCGCCGCCCTTGCCCGCGGCCATGTACCAGCCGCGCACCAGCTCCTGGTCGTAGAGGAGGTCCACCGGCAGCTCCACGAACACCGGCCCGGGCACGCCCGTGCGGGCTTCGAGAAAGGCGCGCTCCAGCGCGGGCACGATGTCCCGCACCCGCGCCACGTTCGTGGCCCACTTCACGTGCGGCGCGAAAAGGGCCATCTGGTCGATGTCCTGGAGCGCTCCCTTGCCCTTGAGCAGCGTGGCCGCGGCGCCGCCGAGCACCACCACGGCCGACTGCGCGAGCTGCGCGTTCTTGACCGCGGTGATCGTGTTCGTGACGCCCGGGCCGGCGGTCACGGCCGCCACCCCCGGCACGCCGGTCAGGCGGAACACCGCGTCGGCGGCGAACACGGCATCCACCTCGTGGCGCACGTCCACCACCCGGATGCCGAGGCGCTTGGCCCCGACCAGGATGGGCGAGATGTGCCCGCCGCAGAGAGTGAAGAGGAACGGCACCCCCTGCGCCTGCAGCACCGCGGCTACTCGATCGCCTCCGTTCATGCTTCCTCCCCGCCAAGGACGTGCCGGGCGAGCGTGACGCAGCGGAAGTCCCCGCTCATCACCGTGTCGCCGTCCCGGAACACCTCGACCTTCACCCGGCTCTTGCGGCCGTCCGTCTTCTCGATCCAGGCCTCGGCCACGAGCTGCTCCCCCACGACGACCGGCAGGAGGAAGCGGACCTCCGCCCCCGCGAGCACCACGTTGGGGTGGTTGACCGCCAGCATGGCCGCGTAGTCGGCGAGGCCGAACACGAAGCCGCCATGGACCAGGCCGCGGGCATCCGCGGCCATCTCGGGCAGGGCGGCGAGCGCCACGCGGGCCGTGCCTTCGCCCAGCTCGAGCGGCTCGCCGCACAGCCGGCGGTCGATGGAGGGGTGGGTGTTGGGCGTCATGAGGGGGGATTATAGAGTGGGGCCGCGTTCCACCTGGCCGAGCCGCTGGACTATAGTGCCCGCCCATGACCAAAACCGCCCGGCTGGCCCTCGCCCTGCTCCTGCTCCTCCCCGCCCTTCTCGCAGGCCAGGAGCCCACCTACTGGGATCTCTACGAGAAGGCCCGCAACGCGCTCAAGGCCGGCGACCCCAAGACCTACGCGGCCGCCATGAAGCAGGCCGTCGAGCTCCTCCCGCCGGGCGACCCGAACCGCCCCACCTCGCTCTACGAGCTGGCGCGCGGACTGGCCCTGGCCGGCGACCCCGAAGCCTCCCTCGCGACCCTCGTCCGCCTCTGGAACGAAAAGGCCGAAGCGCCGCTCGTCTTCTTCGCGGAGACGGATGCCGCCTTCGCGTCCGTGCGCACCCTTCCGGGCTTCCGCGCGCTCCTGGGCCGGATCGGCGAGATCCAGCTCCAGATCTTCCCGGTCCGGGGGAGCGTTCACCGCATCGAGGGCGCCGGCGCCACGCTGGCGGCCTCCATCGGGCCGGACGGCATCCTGCTCGTGGACACCGGCTACGGCGCGCTCGCGGACAACGTCCGCGAAGCCCTGCGCAAGCTCGCCCCCGGCGCCCCCGTCCGCTTCCTCGTCGACACCCACCATCACGAGGACCACAGCGGCGGCAACGCCCGCTTCGCCTCCGAGGCCACGGTCATCGGCCACTCCGCCGCCCGCGCCGAGCTCTCCCGGCCCCACGACGTGTTCGACCAGACCCTGCCCGGCCGTCCCGAGGCCGGCCTCCCCACCTTGACCACCGACCGCGCCCTGACGATCCACTTCAACGGCGAGGAGGTCCGGATCCTCCCGCTGCCCAGCCACACGATGGGCGACCTGGCCGTGATCTTCACCGGCTCCGGCGTCGCCCACCTCGGCGACACCTACTTCCGGAGCGATCCGACCCCGCTCCTCGATCCCGGCAAGGACGTGGACGGGTTTCTCAGGAACATGGAAGAGGTCCTGAGGCAGATCCCCGAGGGGGCGGTGCTGCTCACGGGCCACGAGCCGCCCGTCACGGGCACGGACGACCTGCGGGCGCGGGTGCGCAACACCCGCCTGGCCGTCGACTTCCTGCGCGCCCGCATCGCGGCGGGCGACGGCCCGGAAGCGATCGCGAAGCAGCTCCCGAATGCGGGCCTGCCCTTCTCTCTGCCGGGCCCCTGGCTGCGCTTCCTCTACGGGCGGCTCACCTCTCGCCCATGAACGGGTAGCGGAAGTCCTTCGGCGGCACGAACGTCTCCTTCATCGCGCGCTGGGAGACCCAGCGCACCAGGTTCAGCATCGAGCCCGCCTTGTCGTTCGTGCCCGAGGCGCGCGCGCCGCCGAACGGCTGCTGCCCCACCACCGCGCCGGTCGGCTTGTCATTGATGTAGAAGTTCCCGGCCGAATGGCGGAGCCGCCGGACCAGGTGCTCGATCGTCCCGCGGTCCTGGGCGAAGATGGCGCCGGTCAGGGCGTACGGGCTCGTCGTATCCACGAGATCCAGCGTCTCCTCCAGCTTGAGATCGTCGTAGACGAAAACCGTCAGCACCGGCCCGAAGATCTCGTGCGTCATCAGGCGAGCCCGCGGGTCCGTGGTCACCACCACCGTGGGCTCGATGAAATAGCCCTCGGACTTGTCGCCGTTGCCGCCGGCCAGGATCTCGTACCCGCTGTTGCTCTTCGCATGGTCGATGAAGCCCAGGATGCGGTCGAACGACGGCTCGTCGATCACCGCGGCCATGAAGTTGCGGAAGTCGAGCGGCGAGCCCATCTCCACCTGCTTGAGCTGATCGGCGAGCATCTCCCGCACCCGCGGCCAGAGGCTGCTCGGCACGTAGGCGCGCGATCCCGCTGAGCACTTCTGGCCCTGGTACTCGAACGCGCCGCGGACCAGCGCGGTGACGTAGGCCTCCGCGTCCGCGGACGGATGGGCGAACACGAAGTTCTTGCCGCCGGTCTCGCCCACGATGCGCGGGTAGGTCTTGTACTTCGGGATGTTCTCGCCGATCGTCTTCCACATCGACTGGAAGACCGGCGTCGAGCCCGTGAAGTGGATGCCCGCGAAGTCCTCGTGCGCGAGGACCGGATCGCCCACCTGGCTCGCCTTGCCCGGCAGGAAGTTGATGACGCCGTCCGGCAGCCCCGCGGCCTGGAGCACCTTGAGGACGTAGTAGTTCGAGTAGACCGAGGTCGAGGCCGGCTTCCACAGCACCGTGTTGCCCATGAGCGCCGGTGCCGTCGGCAGGTTGCCGCCGATCGACGTGAAGTTGAAGGGCGACACCGCGAAGACGAAGCCCTCCAGGGCGCGGTACTCCACCCGGTTCCAGACGCCCGGCGACGACCAGGGCTGGTCCATGTAGACGTGCCGCATGAAATAGGGATTGAAGCGCCAGAAGTCGATCAGCTCGCAGGCGGAGTCGATCTCGGCCTGGAACACGGTCTTCGACTGGTTGAGCATCGTGGCGGCGTTGACCGTGTCCCGCATGGGGCCGGCGAGCAGCTCGGCGGCGCGCAGGAGGACGGACGCGCGCGCCTCCCAGCTCATCTCGGACCACTCGTGCCAGGCGTCCTTCGCGGCTTTGGCTGCCGCTTCGACCTCGGCGGCGCCGGCCTGGTGATAGCGGGCGAGCACGCGCTTGTGGTCGTGCGGGCAGACCGAGGTGGCGACGTTGCCCGTGCGCACCTCGCGCCCGCCGATGAGGACCGGGATCTCGATCTCCTCGGCCATCATCTCGTCCAGGCGCTTCTTCAGGGATTTCTTCTCGGCCGACCCCGCAGCGTACGAGCGGACCGGCTCGTTGCTCGGAGGGGCGAGGGAAAAGATCGCATTCGGCATGCGGAGGCTCCTCAAGGATGGGTCTCCCACGGCCGCGACGGCCGCGGGAGGCGGGGGCGATGGTATCAGCGCAGGGCGGCCCAGGCGAAGAGGAGGAAGCCGACGATCATCAGCGTGCCGCCGATCGGGGTGATCGCCCCCAGGATGCGCGGCCCGCCGAGGGCGAGCGCGGCCACCGTCCCGCTGAAGATCACGCTCCCCAGCAGGAGGCACCACCCCGCGCCATCCACCCGCTTCGCGCCGGGCTGGCCGTAGAGGCCGACGAGGATGAGCGCGACCGAGCCGTACATGAGATACCGCGCCGCGGTCTCCCACAGCTCCAGCGACCGCGCATCCAGCCGCGCCGCCAAAGCATGAGCCCCAAAGGCTCCCAGCACCACCGCAAGAGCGCCCCCGAGGGCGCCGAGGAAGATCCAGTTCATGGCTTCCCTCCCGCGGCGGAGCCTATCACCGGCTCTCGCCGGCCTGTTCCAGAACGTCGGGGTACAGGCCGGTTAAGGCTAGTGCTCTGTCACGTCTGAATTGCCGGATCACCAAAACCGTGAGTACGGCGCGTTTTCCCTGGGACCGCTGGCGTCCCGCCGGCATTCTCAAGACAT
>JBJMGZ010000394.1:0-3793 GCA_045807605.1 Thermoanaerobaculia bacterium
GAATTCGGCCTGGCCGGCGACCTGCCGCTGGCCGGCGACTGGAACGGCGACGGGATCGACACCATCGGCATCCTGCGGAACGGATTCCAGTTCCTGCTCCGCAACAGCAACAGCACCGGGGCGCCCGACCTGTCCTTCGCCTTCGGGACGGCCGGGGACCAGCCGATCGCGGGAGATTGGGACGGACGGCCGTAGGAGGGCAATCAGCTATACTGGCGCCGGTATGGACGTCTCCACGATCCCCCAAATCCGTCCTGAAACGTTCCCGGCCCCCCTGCGCGGCATCGCGGCCAAGGTGCGGGAGGGCGGCCGTCTCGACGAAGCGGACGCCCTCGCCTGCCTCACCACCCCGCACCTGCTCCACCTGGGCAAGCTGGCCGACACCGTCCGCCGCCGGCTGCATGGGAACGTCACGTACTTCAACATCAACCGGCACATCAACCCGACGAACGTCTGCGTCTACACCTACAACTGCAAGTTCTGCAGCTTCGCGGCGCTTCCCGGCGAGAGCCACGCCTGGGAGATGAGCCTCGACGACGTGTACAAGCACGCGGCCGACCAGGGCGGCAACCGGGTCACGGAGTTCCACATCGTGGGCGGCCTCCACCCGGACATCCCGCTCTCCTGGTACGAGGAGATGCTGCGCGGCTTGAAGGAGCGCTTCCCCAACGCCCATCTCAAGGCCTTCACGGCCATCGAGATCGGCTGGTTCGCGAAGCACGAGAAGATCTCGATCGAAGAGGTCCTGACCCGCCTGCGCGCGGCCGGCCTGGGGTCGCTGCCCGGCGGCGGCGCCGAGATCTTCCACCCGGAAGTGCGCGAGATCATCTGCGACGGCAAGCTCGACGCCGACGAGTGGATCGAGGTCCACCGCATCGCCCACAAGATGGGGATCAAGAGCAACTGCACCATGCTCTACGGCCACGTCGAGCGGCCGGAGCACCGGGTCGACCACCTGATGCGCCTGCGGAGCCTCCAGGACGAGACGGGCGGCTTCAACGCCTTCATCCCGCTCGCCTACCACCCCGAGAACAACTACCTGGGGCTCAAGTACCACACCACGGGGCAGGACGACCTGCGCCACATCGCGACCGCCCGGCTGGTGCTGGACAACATCCCGCACATCAAGGCCTACTGGGTGATGATCACCCCCAAGCTGGCGCAGGTGGCTCTACGATTTGGCGCCGACGACCTCGACGGCACGGTGGTGGAGGAGAAGATCTACCACATGGCCGGCGCGGGCACGGCGCAGCAGCTCAGCCGTCCCGAGCTGGAGCGGATCGTGCGCGAGGCCGGGTTCGTGCCCGTCGAGCGCGATACCCTCTACAATCCCATCACGCCCCTCGCGGCGATACCGCCTCTCACTCCAACCCCCCTTCTGGCCGCGAGTTGAAGCCCGACCTCGGTTTCCACTACCTGGCGGTCGACGGACCCATCGGGGTGGGCAAGACCACCCTGGTGGAGATGCTCACCCATCGCTTCGAAGGGGTGAAGATCCTGGAGGACGTGGACAACCCGTTCCTCGACGACTTCTACCAGGACCGGCCGGGCGCCGCCTTCCAGACCGAGCTCTACTTCCTGCTCTCGCGCTACAAGCAGCAGCAGGACATCGGGCAGCGCGACCTGTTCGACCGGCTGCTCGTCTCCGACTACACCTTCTGGAAGAACCGGATCTTCGCCTACCTGAACCTCTCGGACGACGAGCTGATGCTCTTCGACAAGCTCTATGCCCTGCTGGAGCCGCAGATCCCGGTCCCCGACCTGGTGCTCTACCTGGTCGCGGACGTGGACACCTGCATGGAGCGCATCCGGCGCCGGGCGCGTGACGTGGAGAGGACGATCGCGGGCGAATACCTGGGGGAGCTCATCGATGCCTACAATCACTACTATCACTACTACGACCGGTCCCCCCTGCTGGTCGTGGACACCCGCCACCTGAACTTCCCCCAGCGCCCCGAGGACTTCGACGAGCTGCTCAACCGCCTGTCGAAGCCCATCAAGGGGACCGAGTACTTCCAGCCGCTCGGCACTTCGCGGTAACCCCCTCCTCGATCCTCCCCCGCTTCGCGGGAGAGGAAGGTAGTTGATCCGCGCCGGGGAACCCGGTATTCTTGAGCCGGCCGGTCCCGCCGGGACCCGGCCGCCGCTTGGATCCCGGTAACCGGGACTGAGACGGAAACAACAGCGCCCCCTACGGCGCGACCGCGGGTGGCGAGGGCCTGATCCTCCCCTGGAGGACAGTTACCTCGCGGAAGCCTTGCGGACCGTGAAACCGTAGGCCCGCCCAAGCCCTTTCCGAGCACTCCGTGCGGAAGGGCTTTTCGTTTTCCGGTCCCTCGAAGACGAAAGGAGGCCCCGATGGCGGGCGAGGCGAAGAGTGTCACGGTCCCCTGGGTGGCGGCAGCGCCGCGGCGCGGGGAGCAGCTGGTCATGATCACGGCGTACGACTTCCCGATGGGCCGCACGGCCGATTCGGCGGGAGTCGACATCATCCTGGTCGGCGATTCGCTGGCCATGGTGGTCCTCGGCCATCCGGACACCCTGTCCGTGACCCTGGACGAGATGATCCATCACACCAAGGCGGTCCGGCGGGGCGTCAAGCGCGCCCTGCTCGTGGCCGACATGCCCTACGGCTCGTTCCACCTCGGGCCGGAGCAGGCGGTGGCGAGCGCCATCCGCTTCGTCAAGGAATCCGGCGCGCAGGCGGTCAAGATCGAGGGCGCGCGCGTGGACGTGGTGGCGGCGCTCACCGCCGCCGAGGTCCCGGTCATGGCCCACCTGGGCCTGACCCCGCAGTCGGTCCACCGCCTGGGCGGCTTCAAGGTCCAGGGCCGGGACGACCGGGCGCGGGAGCTGATCCTCGACGCCGCGCAGCAGATGGAAGACGCCGGCGCCTTCTCCCTCGTCCTGGAGTGCGTCCCGACCGACCTGGCCGCCGAGATCAGCGAGCGTCTGGAAATCCCGACCATCGGCATCGGCGCCGGTCCGCACTGCGACGGGCAGGTGCTGGTCTACCACGACCTCCTCGGCCTGGAAGAGAGGATCGCGCCGCGGTTCGTCCGCAGGTACGCGGAGCTCGGGGTCGAGTCGCGCGAGGCGATCGCCCGTTTCGCCGCGGACGTCCGGGAAGGGCGCTTCCCCGCTCCGGGGGAGAGCTACGGCCCCGCCCGGCCGTCCGACGAGCCGCTGGGCAAGGTCTACGGCTAGGCCATGCTCCAGGTAAGTGCGGTCGGGGACCTCCGCCGCGAGATCACTCGCTGGCGGCAGGCAGGGGAGCGGATCGGGTTCGTGCCGACCATGGGCGCGCTCCATGAGGGACACCTGTCCCTCGTGGGGATCGCCCGAAGCAAGACGAACCGGATCGTCGCCTCCGTGTTCGTGAACCCGACCCAGTTCGGGCCCGACGAGGACTTCAGCCGCTATCCGCGCCAGCCGGAGAAGGATGCGGAGATGCTCGCCGCGGCCGGCTGCGACCTGCTCTTCCTGCCCGACGTGGACACGATGTACCCGCCCGGCAACACCGTCTACGTGGACCTCGGCCATCCCTCCGAGACGCTCGAAGGGGTCTGCCGTCCCGGGCATTTCCGGGGCGTGGCCACGGTGGTCACGCTGCTGTTCAACCTGGTGCAGCCGGACGTGGCCGTCTTCGGCGAGAAAGACGCCCAGCAGCTCGCGGTGATCCGCCGGATGGTCCGCGACCTCCACTTCCCCATCGAGATCGTGCCCGCGCCGACGATCCGCGAGGCGGATGGGCTGGCCATGTCCTCGCGCAACGCCTACCTCTCCCCCGAGG
>JBJMGZ010000395.1:0-4138 GCA_045807605.1 Thermoanaerobaculia bacterium
AGTAGAGCAGGTCCTTTCCGCCCGACCCCGGGACGTTCGACCGGGTGAAGCTGTCATGGCAGTCGTGCCCGCTGCCCGTCCAACTCGGGAGGAGCGGCGGATTGAAAGGGTCCTGGAGCAGGTCGAAGATCTGGCAGCCGAGCGTGGCCCCGTTGTTGGCCGTGTTCAGGAACAGCAGGCCCAAATCTTCATTGACGAAGACGGTGTGGCCGTAGTTCGTGCGGCCCCGGTCGGCGATGCCCGCCGGCGGGATCGGGTTGGAATCGACGCCATGGGGAGCCGAATCGGAGAGGTACGAGAGGTCCACGACCCAGAAGTTACCGTTCGCCTGCGCGCCGACGTAGGCATAGGTTTTTCCGGAAGCCGGGTCGCGGTGGATGTCGACGTCCCGCCAGATCCGGCCCTTCGGCGGGCTGACGCCGCCCGACATGTCGATGTACTGGACCTGGAAGGGAGCCGCCGGGTCGGTGACGTCGAGGATGTGCAGGCCGAAGCTGTTGCACTGGAGCGCGTACTCCCGCGTGCCGGCCGCGTAGCCCCAGATGCCGTTGTAGAGCGTGCCGGTCGAGGAGTTGTCGCCGTAATACGGGCTCGGCGGCTGCGAGTCGAGCTGGCCCAGCTTCGTAACGTTGCCGTTGCCGGTGTAGTCGGCCGGAGCGGCGGCCTGCGCCGTCGCCGGCGGGTTGAGGCCGAGGAGCGCGCCGATGTAGATGCGCATGTCTTTCGAGAGCTGCCCGGACTTCTCCTGGGCGGCCAGCCACTTGCGCAGGCGCGACAGGCGGCCCGCGGAGGTGAATTCCTCGATCTTCTCGTGCTGGTCCTCGGTGATGGCCCCGCCGTCGACGAGGTTGTGCAGGTAGATCTCGATCGAGCCGGGCGTCTCGTCGTGAGCCCGCGCCGGCGGAGCCGTGAAGAGGAACGTGACGGCGAGCACCGCGAGCAGGGCCGCGCGTTTGATTCCGTTCGAAAAACCTTTCATTCCCATCTCCCTTTTACTGGTAGGTGATCACGAGCTGCGGCCGGTTGGCCGGCGTCGCGTTGTCGCCCGAGTAGTAGCCGACGAAGTCGTTGCCGGTGTCGTCGTTGTCGTCGAGGTTGAACCAGACGCGGATCTGCGTCGTCCCCGTCTTGCTGATTGCCGCGAGGCCCGCGGCGTTCAAGATGCCTTCGGACCATGTGCCGTTCGCGGCCGCATTGCTCAGGCTCGCCGCCTGGACGGCGGTCGCCGCGGCCTGGAAGTCGCCGGTCTGGAGCGCTGCCGAGCCCGAGAGGCCGCCGGTCTGGACGTCGGCCCAGCAGGTGCCGTGCGTGGTGAACGGGTTGGTGCCGGAGAGCGTGCCGCGGAGCAGCCGCACGGTCGCCGATACGATCACGGCGCCGTCGGGAATCGACGAGGTGTCGAAGGAGACGACGGTCTTGTACTGCTTGTCCTTGTTGTCGTCGCCGATGCGCAGGGCGCTCGTGGTGGCGGCGGTCGCATTGATCGAGCCGCCGGCGTTCGTGGTCTCGCCGGATTCCAGCACGTAGCCGTCCTCGGCGGCCACCGAGGTGAACGTGACCTGCGTGGTCGGAGCGAAGCAGGTGTCCGTCGATTCGTTGCAGGAGAGCGGCGCGCAGGGATCGGCCCCGGCCTGGCAGGCGCCGGCGTTGCAGGTCTCGGCGCCGTTGCAGAAGAGGCCGTCGTCGCACTGCGAGTTGAGCGTGCAGGAGGTGCTGCCGAGCGCGCCGGTCGCCACGAGCGCGAACGGCTGCGGGCCGCTCGGCACGTTGAACGAGCGCACCGTCACCGTGTAGCTGCCCGCGGCCGGTGCGGCCAGCAGCACCTGCTCCAGCGTGTTCCTGCGGTCCGCCGTGCCGCCTGTCGCCGACGATCCGCCCGAAAAGACGTTGCCCAGCCAGGTGCCGCCCGGGCCGGTCACGATCAGATCGAGATCGTTGTTCAGATTGATGCTCGCCGCGGGCGTGGAGGGGAAGTCGGTCCACGCCAGAGTGACCTTGAGCGGCTCGCCGGCGGCGACCGTGAAATTGTACGTCCGGTCCTCGTTCGTGGAGCCGGTGTTGAAGCTGTCCGTGTCCTTGACGAACAGCTTGCGTGCCTGGCCGGTGAACGACAGCGCGTTTTCGAGCAGCACGCGGCCCCAGCCCTGGCAGTTGGCGGGGATGGCGGTGGTGCCCGTCATGCTCACGGCCGAGTTGACCAGCGTGGCCTTGAGGAGGGCCGCCGAGGGCGTGAAGCCGTCCGTCGAGACCTCGCCGCCGGTCGGATACCAGCCGCCGGTGTAGTACTGGCGGATGAGCGCGGTCAGGCCCGCGGCGCCGGGCGACGCCATGCTGGTGCCGGACAGCGAGAGCGTGCCGCAGTTGTTCGTGGTCACGTTGAGGTCGTTGTTGGCCGAGACGATGCTCGAGCCCGGCACGGTGACGTCGGGCTTGATGCGGCCGTCCGCGGCGGGGCCGCAGCTGCTGAAGCTCGCCATCGATTCGGCGCTGGTGCCGCGCAGCGTGGCGCCCACGGACACGGCGCTCTTGGCCGTCGAGGGGCTGCCCACCGAGCCGCTGCCCGGGCCGGAGTTGCCGGCCGCGAAGAAGACCAGGAAATCCTTGTGATTCCACATGAACTCGTCGACGTCCTGGCTGCCGGCCGAGTAGTTGTTCTGCACCGCGGCGTTCTCGTTGTCGCCCCAGGAATTGGTGTGCAGCCGCGCGCCCTGGTCGTAGGCCTGCTGGAACAGGGGATTCAGATCCACCACCGGGCAGCCGATGCCGGGCAGGTCGGCGCAGTTGTCGGTCGCGAAGCCGCCGTCTTGAATCACCAGCTTGGCGCCGGGAGCCATGCCGTCGGCCGTGTCGTGGAGCAGCGGGTTGGCGAAGTTGTCGCCGGCCACGGTGCCGGCCACGTGCGTGCCGTGGTCGTGGGTGTCCCACTCGTTGTTGGCGATGCCGCCGGAGCATTCCGTGGGCCACAGGAAATCGACGCCGAGGATCTTGCGCTGGGCGGCGTCGACCACGGTGCCGCCGTTGCAGGCGTTGACGGGCGGCAGGCCGAGCGACGTGTCGCGGAACCAGCACATGTCGGGATCGATGCCGGTATCCAGGATGCCGACGACCTGGCCTTCGCCGTAGATGCCCTGGCTGAAGATCGGCGTGGTCTGGCCGCCGGAGAGCCCGGACTGGCCCACCCAGACGGTGGTGTCGTTGCGCAGGGTGCGGCGCCCTTCGAGCTCGATCCAGAAGACGTCGCGCATCCCCGCGAGCGGCTCGCGCAGAGCGGCGATCTCGGACGGGGTCAGCAGCAGGCGGACGCGCGAGAACGACGAGCTGCGACGCATGCCCACGGCGCCACGGGCGCCGAGGCCCTTCATCTCGCGGACCACCTCGCCGAGGTCGGCGTCGGGCAGGACGTGGACCATCACGGGCCGGTAGGCTTGATCCCCTGCCATGGCGCTGGCCCGGACGGCGGCGATCTCGGGCGCGATCTTGTAGGCGGGATGGAACGGTCCGCTCCAGGACGCGCCGATCGAGGAGAGAACGGATTTCACGTCGGCGCCGGCCGGCATCTTCACCAGGAAGGCATAGGCGGGCAGATACGAGTAGACCCGCACGCTCGCATCGCGCAGGGCCTGGAGCTGGTGGGCCGTGACCGGCCCGGGGAACTGGACCAGCACCAGCTCCTCCTCGCGCGGGCTTGCGGCGCGGGCGCGCAGCCCTTCCGGGAGCGCGGGCTGGGGGCGGCCGGTGTCGATGGCGCCCGAGCGCAGGGAGATGACGCCGGCTTGAGCGGCGAGACGCGGACAGACGGCGGCGAGCGCCAGCAGGCACGGAATCCAGACCTTCCTCGTTCGGATCATGACCAACCTCCAGAAGGAAACCGCCCGCCGGGGTGGCGGGCGAAGGACGGCTCTACTTCGTCAGGGTGCCGATGGAGAGCGCCGGGGGTCCCGGGAAGCCAGCTTAGGGAGAAACGCCGGGCCTGTCGTCATACAAATGTATGAGACGTGGGTAGCTATGCCTACCCGGCGGGTAGACTCCCGGGGGGCTCAGAGGGTGTCTCGAAAGTGTCCGGCCCGAGAAGCCCCGGCAGGGGCGCAGGCATAAAGCCTGGGGCTTCAGCCCATACCGTTACACACATCTTGACCTT
>JBJMGZ010000396.1:0-7599 GCA_045807605.1 Thermoanaerobaculia bacterium
GCCCACCACGTGCGAGACGCCGAACCCGGGCCGGCCCACCATGTCCTCCGTGCGGACGCCCTCCAGCCTGAGCTCGGCGAGCATCGACGCCCGCGTGCCGAGCAGCCCGCGCATCGGCACCGTGCTGAACCCGGGAGCCTCCCGTTCCACGAGGAAGGCGGTGGGCTTGCCGTCGAGCTGGGCGAAGAGCAGGAAGAGGTCGGCGATCTGGCCGAAGGTGATCCACTTCTTCGTGCCGTTCAGAATGAAACCGCCATCCACGGGGTTGGCGGAGGTCTCGATCCCCTTGGCGTCGCTGCCGGCGTTCGGCTCGGAGAGCGCGAAGGCGCCGAGGATCTCTCCCTTTGCGAGCCGGCCCAGGTACTTCTCCTTCTGCGCCCTGCTCCCCCAGCGCAGGATGCCCTGGCAGGCCATGTCGTGGACGGTCAGGAGCGACCGGGTCGAGGAGCAGCCGCGGCCGATCTCCTCGGTCAGGACGCCGTAGGAGATCTGGTCCAGCCCCTTGCCCCCGTGCTCGGCCGGCACCATGGAGCCGAGCCAGCCGCGCTCGACGAGCTTGTCGACGATCGCGCGCGGGATCGCCTCGTCGCGGTCCCACTGGCCGGCGTAGGGGGAGATCTCCCGCTCGGTGAAAGCGCGGACCTCGGCGCGCAGGGCCCGCTGCTCGGGCGTGAGCTCGATCCTCATGGTTTCGCTCTCATGGCTCAGGGCTGCTTGCGGGCCACGAGGTTGGAGATGGCCTGGATGCTGCGGAAGTTGTCGAGGTCGAGGTCGGCGTCCTCGACGTGGATCCCGAACTCCTTCTCTACGAAGGCGACGAGCTGCATCGCCAGCAGCGAGTTGACGAAGCCGAGGGCGAAGATGTCCTCCTCCGGCTGCAGGTCGTGGTTCTTGAAGAACCGCGACAGGAACTCCTTGACCTTCACCTGGGTCTGGTCCATGTGTGCCTTTCTCAGATCGAGACGCCGTAGTCGTAGAAGCCTTTGCCGTTCTTGCGCCCGTGCAGGCCCGCATCCACCATCTTGCGCAGCAGCGGGCAGGGCCGGTACTTGCTGTCGCTGTAGCTCTCGTAGAGCACCTCGATCGAGTAGAGGATCGTGTCCAGCCCGATCAGGTCGGCGGTCTCGAGCGGCCCCATCTTGTGGCCGAAGCAGGTCTTGAAGAGGTGGTCCACCTGGTCGGCCGTGGCCACGCCGTCGTGGAGGAGGTAGACGGCCTCGTTGATGGTCAGCATGAGCACGCGGTTGGAGACGAAGCCCGGGTAGTCGTTGACCACGATGCCGTCCTTGCCCATCTGGGTGAGGAGCTGGCGGGCGGTGGCGAGCGTCTCCTCGCTGGTGTGGTGGCCCCGGATGACCTCGACCATGGGCTTCAGGGGCACGGGGTTCATGAAGTGCATGCCGAGGACCTTGTCCGGCCGTTGCGTCGCGCCGGCGATCTTCGTGATCGAGATGCAGGAGGTGTTGGCCGCGAACACGGCGCGCTCCGGGCAGGCTTCGTCGAGCTGCGGGTAGATCCCCTTCTTGATGTCCCACTTCTCGGTGGCGTTCTCGACCACGAAGTCGGTCTCCGAGAAGTCCTGGTAGCTCTGCGTGAACCGGATGCGGCCGAGCACCTCGTCGGCCTTCACCGGCTGCGCGCCCTTCTGGAACATGCCCTGGAACCGGAGGTTCTTCCGGATCTCATTCTCGGCGCGGGCGAGCTGCGCCGGCGAGACGTCCAGGATCACCACCTGATGGCCGGTCTGGGCGAGGTTGTGCCCGAGCCCGATCCCCATGACGCCGGCGCCGACGACGCCGACCACCCGAATCTCCATGCCGCCTCCTCTCCTGAGGGCAGGCGATCCACCCGCCTCCTGAATCCTAGCGTGCTTGCCGGCGCCTCCAGAGGGACAAGAAAGCTGGCTCGATCTTTGCTCAGCGGATAGAACCGGCGGCGGGGCAGGCAGGCGGCTCAGGGCCGAGGATGCTCTCTGGTAGTACCCGCCACATTGCTTCGACGGGAGCGTCCTTTTCTCGCCTGCCTCCGCCTCTTTATTGATCCCATCCCCCCTCTCACACCGGCCTACGGCCGGGCTTTCCCCCACCTGCGCGGGGGAGAGGGGACCGGAAGGGTTCCTCAAGTAAGGGCGAACCCGGAAAATTCGGCAGCCAATCGGTCGGTCAGGAGGGAGACGCTCCGGGTCGGCTGCGGGAGCGTGCCCTGCCAGATCGGCAGGCCGTCGAGCCAGATGCGGACGTTGGCCTCGTCGACCTCGGCGCGGATCAGGTGCCAGACCCGCGGATTGTAGGCCGGGGGAATCAGGAACACGAAGCCCTGCAAAGCGAGCCCGAAGCCGGAGCCCTCTCCCGGGTCTTCCAGCGCGCGGGCGCTCACTTCCACCAGGAAGGTGGAGCGCCTCGCGTCGAGCCGGGCCTCCCCGGAAGCCCTCGGCAGCGGCTGCCGGGCGGAGCCGCCGCCCGTGGACCAGGTCCCGCGGATGTCCCAGGCCAGGTCGAGGCCTCCCGGCTTTTCGAAGAAGTCGGCGAAGGCGGGCGGCGGCGGACCCGGCCGGGGATCGGTCGAGGGGCCGTCGATCACCAGCTTCTCCCCCTCCCAGCCGAGCGGGTCGATCGCCAGCACCCGGGCGCCCTCGTGCCAGCGGTGGTAGACGCAGAAGAGCTGCCGGTTGTCAGGACCCCGGACCACCGAGTTGTGCCCCGGCCCTGTCACCGTGCCTTCGATCGTGCGCAGGATGGGCAGCGGAGCCTGCTCCCACTCGCCGGGTTTGTCCAGGCTGTCGGTGACCGCGTAGCCCACGCCGTAGGTCGGGTTCTGCCAGTTCCCGCCGCTGAACATCTCGTAATAGTTACCACCGTGCTTGAGCACGAACGGACCCTCGACCGTGTGCCAGCGCACGTACCCCTTCTCCGGCCGGTTCGGATGGTAGAGGTGCCAGTCGTGGCGCGGCAGCGTGACCGGCACCGGCTCCCCCGCCAGCGTGAACGGGTCGAGCATCCGGTCCCGGACCGTGCCGGTGCCGATGTGGCTTCGGTCCAGGAAGTCGGTCGCGTAGAAGAGATGCCGGGAGCCGTCGTCGTCCACGAAGACGTGGGCGTCGATCGCGAACGGCTCCGAGGTCAGCCGCCGGCCGCTGTCCGCGAACGGGCCGGCCGGGTGCTCCGACACGGCCACCCGGATCTCCATGCGCTCCTCGTTGCCCACGCTGTAGTAGAGATGGAAGCGCCCGTCGTCGTAGGTGACCTCGGGCGCCCAGTAGCAGGTGTGCCCGCCCGGGAGCGGCTCCAGGGCGCCGGAGGCCGGCTCCCAGTGCACCAGGTCGCGCGACCGGATCACGCCGAAGCAGCGGCCGTCCGGCCAGAACCCCGTGCAATAGCCCCAGTACTCGCCCCGGAACTTGAGCACGAACGGATCGGGGAACGAGTGCGGCCAGACCGGGTTGACGTAGGTCAAGCGGAGGCCAGCTCCAGGGCCGGAGCGAGCTCCCCCACCGCTTCCCTCGGATCGGCCACGTACGCCTGGAAGCGCTCCACCAGGTGCGTCGCCTGCCAGCGGGGAAGCGTGTAGAGCCCCAGGTCCAGCTGGTAGTCCTTGAGCGGCCGGCGGCCCATGCGGTACTTCCAGTCGATCATGGTGAACATCGGGAACCAGGTGTAGCCGAGGACGGGCACGCCGTCGGCACGCAGCCGGCGGATCGCGGCCACGGACGCGTCCAGCCAGCGCTCCCGCACCTCGACCGAGCCCTTGGCGCTGGTCTCCGTGATCATCACCGGCGCGTCGTAGCGGGCCTGGTAGTCCCGGATCAGCGCCTCGAACCCGGCGCCGTCCTGCTCCACCGCCCGGTAGCGCAGCCGGCCGTTGCGGTCCACGGAGAGCTGCTGCGTGGACCATTGCGGATAGAAGTTCAAGCCGAGCACGTCGAGCGGTACCCGGTCGCGGGCGAGTTCGCGCAGCTCGTCCGGGCCGGCGCCGTTGCGCACCAGCCAGGTGAAGAGCGGATGGTCGTGGTCCACCCGGCCGGAGATGAGATCGAAGCCGAGGTAGCCCCGCCGCTGATCCTCGATGGCGAGGACTTGCAGGTCCGCCCGCGCCGCCCGCGACAGCCCGGTCGCCTCCACGTGCACCAGGAGCGCGCCGGGATCGACCTCCTTGATCGCCTCGACCGTGCGCACGATCCCCTTGGCGAGCTGCAGCAGGATCCGGATGTAGCCGGCATCGCCGCGCAGGTAGGGAGGCCAGAGCCCGCGCTTGCCGCAGAACAGGGCATTGACCAGCGGCTCGTTGAGCGGCGTGTACCAGCGCACGAGCCCGCGGTAGCGCTCGGCGACCGCCTTCGCATACGCCGCCACGGCCCGCGGGTAGTCGTCGCTCGCGAACTCCCGGCGCAGCCAGAACGGGCAGCCGTAGTGCATGAGGTCGAGGATCGGGTTGATCTTCAGCTCCTCGACGAGGTAGGGGATCACCTGGTCGGTCCAGCTCCAGTCGAATTCCCCGGGCAGCTTCTCCACCCGGTACCAGGGAATGCCCCAGCGCAGCGCGCGCACGCCGAGATCGCGGGCGAGGGCCAGATCCTCGCGCCAGTGCTCGTAATGCCCCATGAGCTGGTACTCGTCGAGGGCGCGTTGCCCGAGGCGCGTCTGGGGGACGAACGTGTCTTCGATGCCGCTGGCCCAGAGAAACTCGGAGGCCTCCGGACCGGGCAGGAGGGGGTGGTGCTTCACAGCGTTGACATCTCCAAAGATCGTTGGCGCAACCTACCACATTCCCATCCCGCCGGGTGGGTCCCCGGCCCGCCTCCGGACGGCGCCGAGCCATCCCGGGGCGCGTGGCACGTTTTGTTTCGCGGCACGAGAATGGGTCTCACGGAGGAGGAGAGGAATGACGACCCAGACCCAGAGGGAACGGCCCATGCCCTTCGTTTTCCCACAGTACTGCAAGGGCTGCGGCCGATGTATCGAGGCCTGCCCGAAGCACTGCATCACGCACGGCACGGAGATCAATCCCGAGACCGGGCTCATCCCGATCCTCCTCGACCTGGAGGCGTGCAACGGCTGCGGGCTCTGCATCACCGCCTGCCCCGAGCCCTACGGCCTCCAGCCGCGGAGCGAGGAGAGCTGGGAGCTGGCCGATCCATCCAGGGACTTCGGCCCGCGGCACACCACCGCGGGCAACCCCGCCGACATTCCCGTCGACATCCCTGACGCGCTCCTGGCCCTGCCCGAGGCCGAGCCGCTCGTCCTCAAGGGCAACTACGCCGCGGCCATCGGAGCCCTGCTGGCCGGCTGCCGTCACTTCTACGGCTATCCCATCACACCCTCGACCGAGGGCGCCGAGCTGATGGCGAAGCTCCTGCCCAGGCTCGACGGCACCTTCGTCCAGGCGGTGAGCGAGGTGGCGACCGTCAACCACATGTACGGCTGCGGCGGCGCGGGCCTGCGCTGCATGACGTTCACCTCGTCGCCCGGCTTCAGCCTGATGCTCGAGGGCATCTCCTACATGATCGGCGCCGAGGTGCCCGGAGTGTTCATCAACGTCATGCGCGGCGGTCCGGGCCTGGGCAACATCGCGCCCGAGCAGTCGGACATCAAGCTCGCCTGCCGCGGCCTCGGCCACGGCAACACCCAGGCGATCGTGCTCGCCCCCTCGACCCCGCAGGAGATGCTCGACCTGACGCGGCTCGCGTTCGACCTGGCGTTCAAATACCGCAACCCCGTGGTCCTCCTGGGCGACGGCTATCTCGGGCAGATGACCGGCAAGGTGAAGCTCCCTTCGACCCTGGTCAAGCCCGGCCTGCCGGCCTGGGCCGTCTGGGGCGACCGCGAGCACCGGCGCAACCTGATCTGCTCGATCCAGTTGAGCGAGCAGGAGCTGGAGGCCCACAACCTGCACCTGCTGGACAAGTACGAGCGCATGACCGCGGCCGAGCAGCGCGCCGACCTCTACCAAATGGAAGACGCGGAGACCGTGGTGGTGGCCTGCAACACGCCGGCGCGCATGGCCAAGGGCGCGGTCGAGGCGCTGCGCCGCGAAGGTTGTAGGGTGGGGCTCTTCCGGCCCGTCAGCCTCTGGCCGTTCCCCATCCAGCTCCTCCAGCCCCACCTGGGGCACATCGACCGTTTCGTGGTGGTCGAGGCGAGCGACGGCCAGCTCGAGGACGAGCTGCGGCTGGCCCTCTCCTACGCCGGCATCCAGCGCCTGCCGGTCATCGACCGCGTGCGGCGCTACGGCGGCGTGCTCCCCTCCCACGACGAGATCGTCTCCTGCGTCTGCGACCTTCAGGAGATCCCGGTATGAGCACCAGCGTCTTCTACGACCGCTTCGAGCGCCACGCGCACGGCGAGGGCATCAAGGGGCAATCCACCCACTACTGCCCGGGCTGCGGCCACGGCCTGGCCCACAAGTTCCTCGCCGAATCGATCGACGAGCTGGGCGTGCAGGACCGCACGGTCGCGGTCTCGCCCGTCGGCTGCTCGGTGTTCCTCTACTACTACTTCGACGTCGGCAACACGCAGGCGGCGCACGGCCGCGCGCCGGCCGTGGCCGTGGGCCACAAGCTGGCGAATCCCGACTCGATCGTGATCAGCTACCAGGGGGACGGCGACCTGGCCTCCATCGGTCTCGCCGAGATCGTCAGCACGGCGCAGTCGGGCATCCCGATCACCGTGATCTTCGTCAACAACGCCATCTACGGCATGACCGGCGGCCAGATGGCGCCGACCAGCCTGATGGGCCAGAAGACCGCGACCTCGCCCGCCGGCCGCACGCCGACCATGGGGATGCCGATCAGGATGGCCGAGCTGATCGCGCAGCTCGACGGCCCGATCTACGTCGAGCGGGTGGCGCTCTACGACGCCAAGCAGCGGACCCGGGCCAAGAAGGCGATCAAGAAAGCCTTGCAGCTCCAGGTCGAGCACAAGGGCTTCGCGTTCGTGGAGGTGCTCGCCGAGTGCCCGACCCACCTGGGGCTGACGCCCGAGGAGTCGGAGCGCTGGGTCAGGGAGCAGATGGTGCCGGTCTTCCCGCTCGGGGTGAAGAAGGACTTGGCCGTGGAGCCTCTGGCCCCCCTGGAAAAGCTGCCGCTGCCCACGTTCGACGCGGACCGGGTCCTGGGAGTCATCGGCGGCTCGACCGAGTCGGTGCCGCGCTTCGCCCAGGGTCTCAAGCTCTGGCAGAAGGACGTGGCGCTCAAGCTGGCGGGCGCGGGCGGGGATGGCGCTCAGACCGTGGCGATGCTGATCACGCGGGCGGGGATCAACGAGGGCTTCGATGCCACGCACATCCCGAGCTACGGCCCGGAGTCGCGGGGGGGAACGTCCTACGCGGACGTGCACATCGCGGAGGACGAGGTCCTCTCCCCCGCCTCGCCGAGCCCGCACGTGCTGCTGGCCTTCAACGCGCCGAGCCTGGCGAAGTTCGGCCCGAAGGTGAAGCGGGGCGGGATCATCCTCTACGACAGCTCGGTCATCAAGGACGTTCCGCCGCTACCCGAAGGAGTCGAAATCCATGGCGCGCCATTCACGGAGATTGCGTCCGATCTGGGCAAGGTGGTGGTCAAAAACGTCGTCGCGCTGGGAGCATTGCAGGCCGCGACAGGCCTGT
>JBJMGZ010000397.1:0-3644 GCA_045807605.1 Thermoanaerobaculia bacterium
GAGGTTGGGCTCCGTCTGCCGCCGCCGGTGATGGTCCTCGCTCCAGGAGAGCATGGCCGGCAGCAGCAGGAAGACCGACATCATGCAGAACAGGATCCCCGTGCCGGTCAGGATGCCCATCTGGCGCAGGCCGATGAAGTCGGTGAACGTGAAGGCGTAGAACGTGGCCGTGGTGGTGATCGCGCCGACCAGCACGCCGCGGCCCGACGAGCCGGTCATGGCCACCAGCGCCTCCTCCAGGTCCGCCCCCTTCTGGCGCTCCTCGATGAAGCGGCCGTAGGTGACGATGGCGAAGTCGATCCCCAGGCCGATCAGGAGCGCCGCGACCACGCTCGTCGCCGAGCTGAGCGAGCCGATCAGCAGCTTGGCGAAGCCGAACGTCATCAAGAGGCCGCAGATCAGCGGCACGAACCCGTAGGCCAGGGCCGCCGGGCGCCGGAAGGCGAACAGCACGAGCAGGAGCACGCCGGCCGCCGACGACACGATGTTCATGATCATGTCGTTGCGGATCAGCGACGCGTCGCCCAGGGCGGTCATGTACGGCCCGCCGAGGCCGATCTCGGGCTTCGGCGGCGGCTCGGGCCCGGCGATCTCCTCCCAGTGGGCGAGCGACTCGTCGACCGCGGCCTGGACGTCGCGGCCCAGGCGCTCGTTGTACTTCAGGTCCTGGGGCGGCCGGTCCGGCTCGGCCAGGATGAGCAGCACCTGGTGGTCGCGCGACAGGTAGTAGCCGCTCGTCCAGTCCACCTTGAGCGTGCCGCGCGAGCTCCGCACCCGGCCGAGGAAGATCTCGGAGAGACCCAGCGGATCGAGCCGCGAAAGCTCCTTGACCGCCATGCCCTGCGGCGTCGAGAGCCCGCGGCGGAGCTCGCTCGCGCGCTGGCGGATGCCCTCGTCCGAGAGGCGGGCGGCCAGGTCCCGCCGGCCGGCCTCGTCGAGGAACAGCACCGACTTGGGGAAGAACGTCTTGAGCAGCTCCTCGGGATCGCCGATCCGGTGCTGCACGCTCTTGAGCTGCGGCAGCTTCGCGAGGCGCGCCGCGAGGTCGTCCGCGAGCTGTTCGTACGGGTCCGGGACCTTCCCCTCCGGGATCTTCATCGCGACCAGCAGGTAGGTGTTGCTGCCGAAGTCCTCCAGGGTCTCGATGTAGGTCTGCACCGCCGGGTCGTTCCTGGGGAGCAGGCTGAGCATGTCGGTCTCGAAGGTCAGCCGCAGGGTCAGGAAGAGGGACAGCGCCGTCAGCACGGCGAAGACCGCGAAGACGGCGCGGTAGCGGCGCCTCGCGAACAGCGCGAGGCGCTGGAGAAAGGACAGTTCCATCTATTGCCTCGGACCGGAAGGGGGGAACAGGTGGATCGGCACCTCGCCCGTGAGGATGAGCTTGCCGAAGCGGACGAAGTACTCGATGCCCGAGTAGGCCGTGATCAGCATGGCCGCCCAGAGCGAGATCGGCGCCGCGTGCCGGAACTGGGTGGGGAGCTGGCTATGGATGATGAGGAGCGAGATCGAGATGATCTGGACGGTCGTCTTGATCTTGCCCGACAGGCCGGAGGGGATCACCAGCCCCTCGGCGGAGGCGAAGCTGCGCAGCACGGTCACCGCGAACTCGCGGCAGATGATGACCACGACGATCCAGGCCGGCACCAGGGTGTGATCGAGCTCGACGAGCGAGATGAACGCCGCCGAGACCAGGATCTTGTCCGCCGCCGGATCGAGCAGCGTGCCCAGGCGCGTGATCTCCTTGCGCCGGCGGGCGAGCCAGCCGTCGAAGAAGTCCATGACCGCGGCGAGCAGGAACAGGCCGAGCCCCCACCACTCCTTGCCCTCGAACTTCGTGAGCAGGACCACCACGAGCGGAGGCACGAGCAGGATCCGGAAGATCGACAGGAGGTTGGGGAGGTTCAGCATGCGCGGCGCGGTCCGGCGAACCGGGGCATTCTATGCCACCGCGGCGCGGATCGGGTGGTGGAAAGCTTCAACGCCTCGTGTCGAGGGCCGTCGTGACCACGATCCGGTTCTGGCTGTTGCGGGTGATGCGGGGCTTGCGGCCGCCGGAAAGGGAGATGGAGCCCCTGCCGGACGACGTGGCGAACGACAGCGCCGGCTCGCCGCCCCCCCCGCCGGTATAGAGAGCGAGGACGCGCTGCACGTAGTCGCGGGTCTCGCGGTACGGGGGGATGCCGTTGTAGCGCTCCACCGCGCCGGGGCCGGCGTTGTAGGCGGCGACCGCGAGGTCGAGCCGGCCGGGGAACCGGTCCACGAGGTGGCGCAGGTACTGGGTGCCGCCGCGGACGTTGTCGTCCGGGTCGTAGGGATCTTCCACCTGGTAGCGGCTCGCCGTGCCCGGCATGAGCTGCATCAGACCCATGGCGCCCTTCTGCGAGCGGGCGCGGTGGTTGAACCCGGACTCCACCTGGATCACGGCCTGGACCAGCTTGGGGTCGAGGCTCTGGTCCGCGCTGTGGCGGTCGATGGAGATCTGGATGTCGGCTTCGGGGACCGGCACGAGCCGGTTGGAGTACCGGCGGGCCCGCTGCGCCGGAGCCTCGTTCAAGATGACCTTGCGCCCCTCGGAGTTGACGACGATCTTCACCTGCGCAGCGGCCTGCGAAGGCGTCGCCGCCCAGAGGGCGAGCAGGAGGACCGGAAGAGAGAGCTTCTTCACAATCGTCGACCCGGACAGAACGGATTACGGCTTACAGCGGGATGTATCTTAGCCTATAGACGGGGGTGGAAAGCAAGGGGGGGTGGTGACGGGGGCAAGGGCGGCCACGAGGGCCGCCCCTACAGGCGATCGGGGCGGAATGTAGGGGCGCCCCTTGTGGGCGCCCTCCGGGTGAGGGAACCTACCGCGCCAACTGCTCGCGCACCGCGTCTTCGACGGCCGCGAGCGCCGCCGGCAGGTTCTCGGGCTGCTTGCCGCCGGCCTGGGCGTAGTGGGGCCGGCCGCCGCCGCCGCCGCCCACGTTGTGCGTCAGGCGCTTCACCAGCTCGCCGGCCTTGATCCGGGGCGTCAGGTCCTTGGTCACCGCGGCCACCAGGCTGACGTTGTCCTCCGAGCGCGAGCCGATCACCACGACACCCGAGCCGAGCTTGGAGCGCAGCGAGTCGGCCATGTCGCGCATCTCGTTGGCGGGCGCGGGCGGCACCTCGCGGGCGAGGACCCGGATGCCGTCCACCAGCCGCTCCTCCTGCGGATCGGCGGCGGCGCCGGAGACGAGCTGCATCCGGAGCTTGCGCATCTCCTGCTCCAGCTCGTCCTGGCGCTGGCGGATCTGCTCGGCGCGCTGGAGCTGCTGGTCGTAATCCCCGGAGCGGATGCCGAGCCGCGTCACCAGCTCCTGGTAGGCGGCGCGCTGCTGGCGCACCTCGGCGAGAGCGTAGGCGCCGGTCACCGCCTCGATGCGGCGCACTCCGGAGGCCACGCCGCGCTCCGTGTCGATCAGGAAGAGGCCGATCTCGCCCGTGTTGCGCACGTGGCAGCCGCCGCAGAGCTCCAGGCTGAAGCCGGGGACGTTGACCGTGCGCACGCGCTCGCCGTACTTCTCGCCGAAGAGCGCCATGGCCCCGGCCGCGATCGCTTCCTGGTAGCTGCGCCAGACGAAATCCGTGGCCACGGCGCGGCGCACCCACTCGTTGACCAT
>JBJMGZ010000398.1:0-6444 GCA_045807605.1 Thermoanaerobaculia bacterium
CCCGCTATCAGCTCCTGCATGGCCGCCAGGACATCCCCTCTTTTCGCCCCATAGCTGGATTCCAGCACCCACTCCACCTCACAAAGCACCGGATCGCTGATGAAGCAGGACTCTCCTGCTTCCGCCACCTCCTGGAGGAGCCGCTCCGCGAGCGCCATCTGACGGGGATCGTCCTTGGCAAAAAGACGGATCAGAATGTTGGTATCGACGGCGATCACCGCTCCGTGGACTCCTTGAACCGCTTTGCGGCCCGCCGCTTGACCGCCTCGTTCATCTCCTCGACCGTGACCGGCCGCTTTCCAGCCAAGTGGTGGAGAAGACCGGGCAACCGACCGAGAGGGCTCCGGGCTTCCGGCCGGACGAGAAGGTTGCCCTGATCGTCGAATCGGAAGACAAGGCGGTCGCCCTCTTTCAAGCCGAGGCGCTCGCGAACCTCCTTGGGGATGGTGACTTGGCCCTTCGAGGTCAGAGTGCTCGCCGACATGTCTCCTCCTTACCAAACAAGAGTATACCCGTTTGGAGGTAAGGAGAGAGGGCTGGCGTCCTCCGCCCGAGTCTGGTAAACCTCCGGCCGGGCGGGACGCCGCTGGCAGGCGGCCTGCAACGTGGGCACGGGGGATGCGGATGAAGGACGAGAAGGTGCGCGAGGAGGAGGGAGGCGGGAACCGGCGGGAGCCGCAGGAGGAGAGCCCGGAGCGCGAGCCGCTCTGGTACAAGGACGCGGTCCTCTACGAGATCCACGTGCGCGCGTTCGCCGATGCCGACGGCGACGGCATGGGCGACTTCAAGGGGCTCACCGGAAAGCTCGACTACCTCCAGGACCTCGGCGTCACCACGCTCTGGCTGCTGCCGTTCTACCCCTCGCCCTGGAAGGATGACGGCTACGACATTTCCGACTACAACGAGGTCCACCCGGCCTACGGCACCCTCAAGGACTTCAAGGCCTTCCTGCGCGAGGCCCACCGCCGCGGCCTCAAGGTCGTCACCGAGCTGGTCATCAATCACACGTCGGACCAGCATCCCTGGTTCCAGCGTGCCCGCACCTCCGAGCCGGGCAGCCGCTGGCGCGACTTCTACGTCTGGAGCGATTCGCCCGAGCGCTATGCCGACGCCCGCATCATTTTCAAGGACTTCGAGAGCTCCAACTGGAGCTGGGACCCGGTCGCCAAGGCCTACTACTGGCACCGCTTCTTCTCGCACCAGCCGGACCTGAACTTCGAGAACGAGCGCGTGCATCGCGCCGTGCTCCAGGCTCTCGATTTCTGGATGGACATGGGCGTCGACGGCATGCGCCTGGACGCCATTCCCTATCTCTATGAAGCCGAGGGGACGAACTGCGAGAACCTGCCGCGCACGCACGAGTACCTCAAGAAGCTGCGTGCCCACGTGGACACGAAGTACCCGAACCGGATGCTGCTCGCCGAGGCCAACCAGTGGCCGGAGGACTCGATCGCCTACTTCGGGGACACGCAGACGGGCGAGGAGTGCCACATGGCGTTCCACTTCCCGGTGATGCCGCGGCTCTACATGGCGCTGCGCATGGAGGACCGCTTCCCCGTCGTGGACATCCTGCAACAGACGCCGCCGATCCCGGCCAACTGCCAGTGGGCGATCTTCCTGCGCAACCATGACGAGCTGACGCTGGAGATGGTGACCGACGAGGACCGCGACTACATGTACCGGGTCTATGCCTCGGACCCGCGGGCGCGGATCAATCTCGGTATCAGGCGGCGGCTCGCGCCGCTTCTGGGCAACGACCGCCGCCGCATCGAGCTGATGAACGGCCTGCTCTTCTCGCTGCCCGGCGCGCCCGTCCTCTACTACGGGGACGAGATCGGCATGGGCGACAACATCTACCTCGGAGACAGGAACGGCGTGCGCACGCCCATGCAGTGGAGCGCGGACAGGAACGCCGGCTTCTCGCGCGCCAATCCGCAGAAGCTCTTCCTGCCGGTGATCACCGATCCCGAGTACCACTTCGAGGCAGTGAACGTGGAGCTGCAGCAGGGCAATCCGCACTCGCTGCTCTGGTGGATGCGGCGCCTCATCGCCCTGCGCAAGCGCCACCGCGCGTTCAGCCGCGGAACGCTCGAGCTCCTCGATCCGCAGAACCACCGCGTGCTCGCCTTCCTTCGCCGTCTGGGGGAGGAGAGCCTGCTCGTCGTGGCCAACCTGTCGCGCTTCGTGCAGCATGTGGAGCTGGATCTCTCGGCCTTCCGGGGCGCGACGCCCGTCGAGCTCTTCGGCCGCACGCCGTTCCCCCGGGTGGGCGACCTGCCGTACCTGCTCACGCTGGGGCCGCATTCGTTCTACTGGTTCTCGCTGGAGACGGAGCCTCTGCCGATCCGGCTGCGCCTGGCGGGGGCGGGATTGGAGAGTGAAGTGCCGGTGCTGGCCATCCAGGGATCGTGGGAGAGCTGCCTGGAGGGGCGCTCCAAGGCCGGTCTGGAGTCGGCGCTCGCGGCGATCCTGCCCACCCGGCCGTGGTTCGTCGGCAGGGCGCGGACGATCCGCCAGGTGCAGATCCGGGAGTCGATCCCCTTGGAGGAGGATGCCCGGCTGGCGCTCGTCGGCGTCGAGTACACGGACGGCGAGCCCGAGACCTACACGCTGCCTCTGGCGTTCGCGCGCGACGGCCGGCCTCCGCAGGCGGTGCTCGTCCGGCTGCGATCCGACTCGCCGGAGGGGACGGGAATCCTCTGCGACGCGCTCTGGGACCCCGGCTTCACGCGCGGGCTGCTCGCGGCGATCGCCAAGCGGCGCCGCTTCAAGGCGAGCGAGGGGCTGGAGATGGCGGGCTCGGCCGTGCCGGCATTCCGCGACCGGCTCGGGGAAGGATCGGAGCCCGAGCCGGCGATCTTCCAGGGCGAGCAGGGCCACACGTCGGTGCGCTTCTCCGACCGCTTCGTGCTCAAGCTCTTCCGCCGCCTGGAGGAGGGGGTCAACCCGGACCTGGAGGTCGGGCGCTTCCTCGCCGAGCGCACCACGTTCCGCCAGGCCGCTCCGGTCGCGGGCTGGCTGGAGCTGCGGAACGGCCGCGAGGCGCTCACGCTCGGCGTGCTGCACGGCTACGTCGCCAACGAGGGGGACGCCTGGACCTACACGCTGGACATCCTGGGCCGTTACTTCGAGCGGGTGCGGACCATGGGCGGGTTCGCCGATCCGCCGCGGGAGCGGCTGGTGGAGCTGGCCGGCCGCGAGGTGCCCGCGGAGGCGCGCGAGCGGATCGGGATCTATCTCCAGTCCGCGCAGCTGCTCGGCCAGCGGACGGCGGAGATGCACATCGCGCTCGCCTCGCGGCCGGACGAGCCGGACTTCGCGCCCGAGGCGTTCTCGCTCCTGCACCAGCGCTCGCTCTACCAATCGATGCGGACGCTCGCGGGGCGCACGTTCCAGCTCCTGCGCCAGCGGCTCGGCGAGCTGCCGCCAAACGCGCTGCCGGAAACCGCGCGGCCCGAGGCGGAGGCGCTGCTCGCGGACCAGGATCGCGTGATCGAGCGCTTCGGCGCCCTGCTCGGCGCCAAGGTGCCGGCGACGCGCATCCGGTGCCATGGGGACTATCATCTCGGCCAGCTCCTCTACACGGGGAAGGACTTCACGGTCCTCGGCTTCGAGGGGGAGCCCTCCCGGCCGCTCTCGGAGCGCCGCAGGAAGCGCTCGCCGATGCGCGACGTGGTGAGCCTGGTGCGCTCGTTCCACTATGCTGCCTACGCGCGGCTCTACGAGGAGTCCGAGGCGGGGCTGGTGCAGCCGGGCGCGCTGCCGGCCCTGGAGAGCTGGGCGCTCGACTGGGAGCGCTGGACCTCGGCCACCTTCCTGAAGGCATATCTCGACCGCGCCTGGGGCGCGTCGTTCGTGCCGCCGACGCGGGAGGAGCTGGAGATGCTGCTTGACGTTTACCTGCTCGAGAAGGCCGTGCAGGAGCTGGCCTACGAGCTGAACAACCGGCCCGGTTGGGTGCGGATCCCGCTTCAGGGGATCCGGCAGATCCTGGGCAAGGGAGAGCTGGAGTGACGGACGACCTGCGGGAGCTGGCCCGCCTTTATGGAGTCGAGACCTCCTACCACGATGCCATGGGAGGCTACGTCGAGGCGGGGCAGGAGGCGCTGCTGGCGGTGCTGCGCGCCCTGGGCGCTTCCCCGGAGAGCGTGGACGGCGCGGCCGAGGCGCTGGAGGAGCGGCGGCGGGAGCTGGCGGAGCGCGTGATCGAGCCGGTCCTCGTGGCCTGGGACGGCCGCGCCCCGGCGGCGGTGCTCCGATTCGGCTCGGAGTCAGGGAGAGTAACCTGCCGCTTCGACCTCGACGGCGGCGAGCGCTGGGCCTGGGAGAAGGAGCTCTCCGCGCTGCCCCAGGCCTCTCCGGACGGAAGGCTCCTGGGCCTGCCGGACACCCTGCCGATGGGCTATCACCGCCTGCGCGTGGAGCACGAGGGAAAATCGGGCGAGGCGCTGGTGATCTCGGCGCCCACCCGCGCCTATACCGGCGGAGACGGCAAGCCCTTGTGGGGAGTCTTCCTGCCGCTCTACGCCCTGCACACCCGCGAGAGCTGGGGCGCGGGCGACTTCTCGGACCTGGAGCGGCTCGCCGAGTGGACCGCCGGCCTGGGCGGCGGCGTGGTCGCGACGCTGCCCATGCTGGCGCAGTTCCTGGACGAGCCGTTCGAGCCCAGTCCCTACGCGCCGGCGAGCCGGCTGTTCTGGAACGAGCTCTACCTCGATCCGCGCCGGGTGCCCGAGCTGGAGACCTGCGCGGAGGCGAAGCGCCTGCTCGAATCGCCGGAGCTGCGGCGCGAGGTGGAGGACCTCCGCCGGGACTGGACGGTCGACTACGCGCGGCTGATGGCGCTCAAGCGGCGGGTCCTGGAGGAGCTGGCCCGCCACTTCTTCACCCAGGCGACCGCGGACCGCCGGGATGCCTTCGAGGCGTTCGCCGCGAGCCGGCCCGAGCTGGGGACCTACGCCGCGTTCCGGGCCGTGGGGGAGCGGCGGGGAGAGCCCTGGCAGAGCTGGCCGGAGCGGCTCCGCGACGGGACCCTCGCTGCCGCGGACTGGGACGAGGACGACCGCCGCTATCACCTGTGGGTGCAGTGGATCACGGACGAGCAGGTGAGCGCTCTCGCCGAGCATGCCCGGAGCCGCGGGCCCGGGCTCTACCTGGACATTCCGCTCGGGGTCCATGGCAGCTCCTATGACGTCTGGCGCTACCGCGACCTGTTCGCCGAAGGGATCGCATCCGGCGCGCCGCCGGACGCGCTGTTCACCGGCGGTCAGAACTGGGGCTCGCCGCCGCTCCTGCCCGAGCGCCTGCGGGAGCGCGGTTATGATTATTTGATCGAATCGCTGCGCCACCACCTGCGCCATGCCGGGCTGCTGCGCATCGATCATGTGATGCAGCTCTACCGGCTGTTCTGGATCCCGAAGGACATGCACGCCTCGGCGGGCGTCTACGTCCGCTATCCGGTCGACGAGATGTTCGCGGTGATCTCGGTCGAGTCGCACCGCCACCGGGCGATCGTGGTGGGAGAGAACCTGGGCACGGTGCCGCCGGAGATCGGCGAGGCCATGCACCGCCACGACGTGCTCGGCATGTATGTGGTGCAGTACGAGCTGCAGCCCGGGCAGGGGCTGCGCACGCCTCCGGCCTCCTCCGCGGCCAGCCTGAACACGCACGACATGCCGACCTTCCGCGCGTTCTGGGAGGCGCGGGACGCGGCCGTGCTGGAGGATCTCGGCTTCTTCGACGAGGGCCAGGCGCGCGAGGCGCGCGAGCGCCGGGAAGCGCTGCGCCGGCAGATCCTGGAGGAGCTGCCGCCCGAGGAGCGCAGCCACGAGCGCGCCTATGGGGCCGTTCTGCGCCGGCTGCTGGAGGTCCTGGCGTCCAGCCCGGCGCGGATGGTGCTGGTCAACCTGGAAGACCTCTGGGGGGAGACCGAGCCGCAGAACGTGCCCGGCACCCACACCGAGCGGCCGAACTGGCGGCGCAAGGCCCGTTACGGATTCGAGGAATTCTCGACGAAGCCGGAGGTGGTGGAGGCGCTGCGGCGCGTGGACGCGCTCCGCAAGGAGAGGGGATGAGTCTACTCACAGAGCAGGACTTGTACCTGTTCAACGAAGGAACGCACTACCGGCTGTACGACTGCATGGGCTCGCATCCCGGCACGAGCGAGGGGACGGAGGGCACCTGGTTCTCCGTCTGGGCGCCGGACGCCGAGAGCGTCACGGTGATGGGGGACTGGAACGGCTGGGACAAGGCGGCCCAGCCCCTGGCCCGCCGCGGCGCGTCCGGCATCTGGGAGGGCTTCCTCGCCGGAGTGGGGCCGGGAGCGCACTACAAGTATCACGTCGTTTCCCGATTCAACGGCTATCAGGCGGACAAGGCCGATCCGTTCGCATTTCACGCCGAAGTCCCGCCCGCGCAGGCGTCGGTCGTCTGGGAGCTCGGCTA
>JBJMGZ010000399.1:0-2728 GCA_045807605.1 Thermoanaerobaculia bacterium
ATGAGGATCTGGATTCGAACCAGGCCCCATACGTGCCCCAGAAAAAGGGCGACTACGAAGCCGCCCGCGCCAAGGCCGACGTCGTGGTCCGCCGGCGCTTCTGGTACGACCGCGGCGCCTCGGCCGCGATCGAGAACCGCGGCGTCGTGGCCGAGTGGGACGACCGCGCCCAGAAGCTGACCGTCTGGGACACCACCCAGGCGCCGATCCCGGTGCGCAACGGGCTCGCGGCCATGCTCGGCCTCTCCGAGCACCAGGTGCGCCTGATCGCTCCGTTCATCGGCGGCGGCTTCGGACCCAAGATCATGATGTTCTATCCCGAGGAGGTGCTCATCCCCTGGCTCGCCATCCGCCTGGAGCGGCCGGTCAAGTGGATCGAGGACCGCTCGGAGAACTTCTACGCCACCACCCAGGAGCGCGGGCAGCTCCACGACTCGGAGATCGCGCTCACCAAGGACGGCATCATTCTCGGCGTCAAGGATTCCTTCCTCCACGACACCGGCGCCTACGATCCGTACGGGCTGACCGTGCCGCTCAACAGCCAGTGCACGCTCATGGGTCCCTACCGGGTGCCGGCTTACGAAAGCGACTTCCGCGCGGTCTTCACGAACAAGACGATCGTCACTCCCTACCGCGGCGCGGGCCGGCAGCACGGCGTGTTCGTGATCGAAAGGCTGATGGACCTCGCCGCGCGCGAGCTGGGGATGGACCGGATCGAGATCCGGCGCAAGAACTTCCTGCGCCCGGACGAGTTCCCGCACGACCACGTGATCATCTATCAGGATTTCGCGCCGCTCTACTACGACAGCGGCAACTACGAGCCGGTGCTCGATCAGACGCTGGAGCGGATCGGCTACCACCGCTTTCTGGGCGAGGAGCAGCCGCGGTTGCGCGCTGAAGGGAAAACGGTAGGCATCGGCGTCGTCGCCTATGTCGAAGGCACGGGCATCGGTCCTTTCGAAGGCGCCCGCGTGCAGGTCCAGACCAATGGCAAGGTGACGGTGGTCACCGGCGTCGGCACGCAGGGCCAGGGGCACTTCACGGTGCTCGCCCAGATCGCGGCCGAGCAGCTCGGCGTCAAGGTCGAAGACGTGGACGTGGTCACGGGCGACAGCGATCAGTTCCACTGGGGGACCGGCACCTTCGCCAGCCGCGGCGCGGTGGTGGCGGGCAACGCGGTCAACGAGGCGGCGAAGAACGTGCGCGAGAAGACGGTGAAGCTCGCGGCCGAACGGCTCGGCGTGACCGAAGAGGAGATCGAGCTCGCGGACGGCAAGGCGCGAGTGAAGGCGGAGCCCTCGCGGTCGATCGCCCTGGGCGAGTTGGCGAAAGTGGCCAATCCCATGCGCGGCGCGGTCAAGCCGGGCACTGAGCCGGGCCTTGAGTCGACGCGCTACTTCGGACCCTTCCGGGGCGCGACGGCGAGCGGCTGCCATGCCATGATCGTCGAGATCGATCGCGAAACCATGCAGATCGAAGTCAAGAAGTACGTCGTGGTCAACGACTGCGGCCGGGTGCTCAACCCGCTCCTGGTGGATGGCCAGGTCCATGGCGGCGTGGCGCAGGGGCTCGGCAACTGTTACTACGAGCAGCTCGTGTACGACGAGAACGGCCAGCTTCTGAACGCGAGCTTCATGGACTTCCTGCTGCCCACGGCGCTCGACGTGCCGCGGGTGGAGGTGGGGCACGAGGAGACGGTCTCGCCGCTCAACCCTCTCGGCACAAAAGGAGCTGGCGAGGCCGGGGCCATTCCGGTCGGCGCGCTCTTCGCCCAGGCGATGGAGGATGCGCTCGCGATCCCCGGCCTGGAGATCCTGGAGATCCCGCTCAAGCCCAGCCGGCTCTGGGAGCTGGCGCAGATGGCGGAGGAGGCTGCTCGATGAAGATCCAGGGCACCCACACGTTCGAGGCTCCCCGCGAGCGGGTCTGGAGGGCGCTGCTCGATCCCGCCGTCCTGGCCCGCACGCTGCCCGGCTGCGAGAAGCTGGAGCGGGTGGGAGAGAACGATTACCAAGGCGTGCTCAACGTCCAGGTCGGCCCGGTCAAGGGGCAGTTCCAGGGCACGCTCGTGCTCACCGACGTGCGGCCGCTGGAGGGTTATCACATGAAGCTCGACGGCAAGGGTCCGGCCGGCTTCATGAGCGGCGAAGGCGATCTCAAGCTGACCGACGCCGGCGGCTCGACCGCGCTCGCCTATGACATCGATTCGCAAGTCGGAGGCCGCGTCGCCGCCGTGGGCCAGCGCCTCCTCGAAAGCTCCGCGAAATCGATCACCCGCCAGGGACTGGAAGGCCTGGCCCGCGAGCTCGCCGCGATGGGCGAGACCGAGGCGGCCGTCGCGCCCACGATTCCACCCCCGCCACCCGTTCAGCCCACCCAGGCCGAGATCGCCGCCCGGGTTGCCAGCGATGTCGCCCGCGATCTGGTGCCGCCGGAAAAAAGGCCGTGGGTGATGGGAGGCGCGCTGGCCGTGGTGGTTGTGATCGGTCTTCTGCTGGTTCGAGCCTGCGGCTCCTGAGCCGTCCAGGATTCCGTCCATCATCCAGGACGCTCCCGTCCTCCGGCGGCATCGAAATGGCCGGAGGAACCGCGAGGGAGCGGCGGGTGCAAACCTTGCAATAAAGCCATCGAGCCCGTCTGAAAGGAGGCAGTGCGTGACTGCAACCCGCCCCAGGCTTCGATGGATCGCAGCCCTGGCCGTACTGTCGCTGGTGGTCCGCACGGCCGG
>JBJMGZ010000400.1:0-4602 GCA_045807605.1 Thermoanaerobaculia bacterium
AGGCCGTCGAGAGCCTGTTCGCCGAGGCTCCCCGGTTTCAGGAGGAGGAGCCGGCGGCCGAAGGTCCGCTGGTCGTCGGCGGGCTGGTCCGGCACCTGGGCCTCGGCTGGCAGGGGACGCTCGACAAGCTGGAGGCGGACCGCGCCGAAGTCCTGGTCAACGGCAAGCGCGTGCGCTGCCGGCCCTCGGAGCTGACCGCCGCAGGTCCTGTGAAGAAGGGGCCCACGAAGCTGAAGCCGGTTCCCCGGGATGCGAAGGTCCGCGACCTGGACGAGGCGGCCTCCATCGCGCCGGAGATCAACCTGATCGGGCAGCGGGTCGAGCCCGCCCTGGAGGAGCTGGACTCCTACATCGACCGCGCCCTGGTCGCCGCGCGCAAGGAGATCCGGGTGGTGCACGGCCACGGCTCCGGCCGGCTGCGCCAGGCGGTCCGCGAGCACCTGCGGTCGCACCGGGGTGTGACGTCCATCCGGTCCGGGGCGCCCAATGAAGGGGGCGACGGGGCCACGGTCGTCACCCTTCGCGCCTGATTCAGGGTCTGTCCCAAGAAGATGAGCCTAGGAAACGTCCACATCACGCCCCAGCTCGTGCAGGCCGTGCGCGACGCGGTGGACGTCGTCGCCATCGCCTCCGAGCACACCCGCCTGCGCAAGGCCGGCCGGCGCTGGCAGGGGCTCTGCCCGCTGCACAAGGAGAAGACCCCCTCGTTCAGCGTCGATCCGGTGGCAGGCCTCTTCTACTGCTTCGGCTGCGGCGCGGGCGGGGACGCGATCAAGCTCCACATGCTGGCCACCGGGGACGACTTCCCGGCCGCCATCGAGGCGCTCGCCGGGCGCCACGGCATCCCGCTCCCGAGCCGCGAGACCCGGGCCGGCGGCCGCACCGAGCGCGACCTCGAAGGGGCGCTCCAGGCCGCGTCCGAGTTCTTCCGCGACCAGCTCCGCAAGTCCGACTTCGCCCGGGAGTACCTGGAGAAGCGGCAGATCCCGCCCGAGCTGATCGAGCGCTTCGGCCTCGGCTACGCGCCGGACGGCTGGCGCAACCTGATTCCCGCCCTCCAGGCGAAAGTGCCCCTGGCCGACCTCGAAGCCGCCGGGCTCGCCGCCCGCTCCGACAAGGGGGGGGAGCCCTACGACCGCTTCCGCAACCGGCTGATCTTCCCGATCCACAACGCGTCGGGCCGGCTGGTCGGCTTCGGCGGCCGGACGCTCTCGCCGGACGAGAAGGCCAAGTACGTGAACACCAACGAGACGGACCGCTTCCACAAGGGGCTGCTGCTCTACGGTCTCCATCTCGCCAAGAAGGAGATCCGGGAGAGCGGCCGGGCGGTGCTCTGCGAGGGCTACTTCGACGTGATCGGCTCCGTGGCCTGCGGCCTGGAGGGATCGGTCGCGGGCATGGGCACGGCGCTCACCCCCGAGCAGGCCAAGCAGCTCTCGCGCTACGCCGAGGAGGTGGTGGTCGCCTACGACGGCGACAGCGCCGGGGAGAACGCCTACCGGCGCGCCCTGCCGCTCCTGCTCGCCGACGGGCTCGGAGTGCGCCGCGCCCGCTTCCCGGGCAACCACGACCCGGACTCGCTGCGGGTGGAAGCCGGCCCCGAGGCGGTCGAGGCCGCGGTCCGGGACGCCGAGGACGCGGTCGTCTCCGAGATCGAGCGGCTGGTGCCGCCCGAGGCGGGGCGCGAGCCGCGGCTCCAGGCCAAGGCCGGGACGGCGGTGACCGAGCTCCTGCGGCCGATCCCGGACCCGATCCTGCGCTTCAGCTACGCCCGCATCGCGGCCGAGCGGCTCGGCGTGCCGGTCGAGATGCTGACCAGGAGGGTCGGCGCTTTCCAGGGCGGCCAGCAGCAGCGGGACGAGCCGTCCGCGCAGACCCCCAGAAGCCCTGCCAGGAGCGACGGCCTGTCCTGGAATATCGAGAAGCTCGTGCTTGCTCTCCTTCTGGAAGCGACCGAGCCGGTGCCTCCCGTCGAGGACCTTCCGCAGCCCGAAGCGTTCCTGGACCCGGAATGCAGGAATATTTACCAGACCTACTGCGCTCTATATGCAGGAGGGGCCGGGCACCCCCCCGACGCGCGGGCAGTTCTCTCGGAGATCGGCTCGGAAGGCGGGACGGTTGACCAGATGGCCGGTATTCTGCTAGAAAGGAATATTACGTCCGGGAGACTGGGCCTGCTTGAGTCCCTCGAAAAGCTGGAGGACCGCTGGCGGAGGCAGAGAAGCCGTGAGCTGGTGGGAAAGATCCGGGAGGCGGAGCTCCGGAAGGACTCTGTGCGCCTCCAAAGCCTGTTGGAAGAGAAGAGCCGTTTGAGCCAGCGAGGGTTCCGCTGGAGCCGCGAGGGAATCTGATCCTGTGACGCGCTCAAAAGCCCATAGGAGAGCACTTTTGACTATTTCGAGTCTCACACCCGTCGAAGAGAAGTACAGCTCCGTCAAGCAGCTCATCGAGCTTGGCAAGGAGAAGGGCTATCTCCTGTACGACGAGATCTACGAGATGCTGCCCGAGGAGGTGGTGAGCCTCCCGGACGAGCTGGACGAGATCTATCTCCGGTTCAACGATCTCGGGGTCGACGTCATCGACCGGCCCGAGCGGTACCAGAACCGTGACGATTTCGAGTCCGGCCCGAGCGAGTTCGACAAGAAAGAGGACGAGACGACGGAATTCGGTCTCGCCACTCATGAGAAGACGAACGACCCCGTGCGCATGTACCTGCGGGAGATGGGCACTGTTCCCCTCCTCGACCGCGAGGGCGAGGTGGAGATCGCCCAGCGCATCGAGCAGGGCGAGTGGCTGATCTACGAGGCCCTGTGCGAGAACCCGGTCGTGCTGCGCGAGCTCCTGCGTCTCAACGAGATGGCGATCCGCGACAAGCGCATCCTGCGCGAGCTCATCAACGCCGATCCCGACGAGCCGCTCGACGCCAAGTCCGCCGACCGGATCAAGCTCAACCTCAAGATCTTCGAGCAGATCGCGGTCAACGACCGCGAGATCCTCGAGCTGCGCAAGCGCCAGAAGCGCTGCAAGCCGGACGGCGACAAGTACCTGGAGATCGAGCGCGAGATCGACCGCCTGGTGGCCAAGATCGCCAAGGACATCCGGACGATCGACTTCAGCGTCCAGACCCGCAACCGCCTGGTCGACTTCCTCAAGGACATCGACCGGCAGTTCTCCCGCTTCGAGCAGGACATCAAGCGGGCGCAGACGGCGCTCAAGAAGGAGACCAGCGAGGAGCTCAAGGCCCTCCACCGCCGGCGCATCGAGAAGTACCGCGGCGCGCTGCGCGAGCTGGAGGAGCGCTACGGCACCACGCACGCCGAGATCGCCGCCACGATCGACAAGATCCGCCAGGGCGAGGGTTTCTGCGAGCGCGCCAAGGAGGAGCTGATCGTGGCCAACCTCCGGCTCGTGGTCTCCATCGCCAAGAAATACACGAACCGCGGCCTCCAGTTCCTGGACCTGATCCAGGAGGGGAACATCGGTCTCATGAAGGCCGTGGAGAAGTTCGAGTACCGGCGCGGCTACAAGTTCTCCACGTATGCCACGTGGTGGATCCGGCAGGCGATCACCCGGGCGATCGCGGACCAGGCGCGGACGATCCGCATCCCGGTCCACATGATCGAGACGATCAACAAGCTGAGTCGCACGTCGCGCGCGCTCGTCCAGGAACTGGGCCGCGAGCCCACCTCGGAAGAGATCGCGCAGCGCATGGACATCCCGGTCAGCAAGGTGCGCAAGGTCCTCAAGATCGCGCAGGAGCCGATCTCGCTGGAAACACCGATCGGCGAGGAGGAGGATTCGCATCTTGGCGACTTCATCGAGGATCGCCAGGTCGTGTCGCCGTCGGACGCGGTGATCAACCTGAACCTGAAAGAACAGACCGACCAGGTGCTGAAGACGCTGACGCCGCGCGAAGAGAAGGTGATCAAGATGCGGTTCGGCGTCGGCGACGGCTCGGAGCACACGCTCGAGGAAGTGGGCCAGAACTTCGCCGTCACTCGCGAGCGCATCCGCCAGATCGAGGCCAAGGCGCTGCGCAAGCTGCGCCACCCGTCGCGGTCGCGCAAGCTGAAGGCGTTCCTCGAGGGGCGGACGTAGAAGGTTCTGAAGTTCTGCGGTTCTGAGGTTCTCGGTTCGGGGCAGGAGGCAACTCCTGCCCTTTTTTTATTCCGCTCGCAGCGTCTGCATCGGGTCCACCCGCGCGGCGCGAGCGGCGGGAATCGCGGCGGCCGTGAGACACGCCGCCAGGATGATCAGCAGGCTGGCGGCATAGGCCGCCGGATCCAGCACGTGGACGACGCGGCCGACCGTGGCCGCGCCTGCGGTCGAGAGCAACACCTTCGAGAGCGCGGCGGCTCCCCCGCAGCCGAGCGCGAGACCGATACCGACCGGTCTCAGCAACTGGAGTAACACCAGCCGCGCCACCTCCGTCGGCGTCGCGCCGAGTGCCATCCGGACCCCGATTTCCCGCGTCCGCTGCTCGACCAGGTACGACAGGACACTGAAGAGACCCGAGAGTGTCAAGGCCAGCGCCAGGGCGCCGAGACCGATCGTCATCCAGAAGGCCAGCTTCAGGAAGTAGGTCTCCATTTTGGCGATCCA
>JBJMGZ010000401.1:0-6001 GCA_045807605.1 Thermoanaerobaculia bacterium
CGATTCTCTGGTGCGTGCCAGCCTCACGCTGGAGCAGGCTGCTCAAAGGCTGGGGATGGCGCCAGGCCAGGTCTTGCAGCGGTTGACGGCACAGCCGCCAACACTCTACGGGATTCGGACAGGCGCCACATGGTTGCTCCCGGAGGTCCAGTTCGAGGAATCGGGATTGATCCCCGGCTTCGAAGAGATTGCCGCGCGTCTGGATCCGGACCTCCATCCCCTGGCTGTTTTCAACTGGTTCACTCTGCCGAATCCCGACCTGCCTGAAGACGAGCGCGAAGAGCGGAACCTCAGCCCGCGCGAGTGGCTTCAGTCGGGACGTTCTCCCGCCCCCGTGGCCGAATTGGCCGCCGACCTCTAGTCCGGACTTGGCCAAATTCCCCGAGCCGCCTCCCGCGACGGAGCTGGCAAAGATCGCTCCGGCCATCAGGTCTCTGCCTGCGGGAACCCTTCTCTGGCGGCTTCGGGAATCCAGGGCCTCTACTACCCATCCTCCATGCACGGAAACCGTCCGTCCCTGGCCCTCTACGAACGAGCGGCGTCCTCGATGCCAGAGCTCCCGGTCTTCCACCGTTCGCTGGCAGACCCGGCGCTCCGGCCTGTGCTGGGGCGCACTGCCGAGGACATTGGATACGACATCGCCTAGGCGCCCTTGCGTCCGGCAGCTCTTTTGCAACTCAATGACGAGGAAGCGGTCCGCCGGACCGCTCGCTCACCGATTGCAGAGGAGGACAACAAGATGGGTCTGATCCAATTTGCCAAGAATGTGGGCCGGAAGCTCGGCCTCGGGGACGACGACAAGAAGGTCCAGGGCCAGGGTCCGCAGGCGGGGCAGCACGCCCCCAGCGCGCAGCAGGTCCAGGAGCTCCACGACCGGCGCAGGGGAGCTGCCCTGGTCAAGCTCGTGCAGGACATGGGCTTCAAGGTCCAGGACCTCGGCGTCCGCGTCGACGGCGACAAGGTCACCCTGACCGGCCAGGCGCCCAGCCAGGAGATCCGCGAGAAGATCGCGCTCCTGGTGGGCAACGTCGAGGGCATCGGCAGCGTCGACGACAACATGACGGCCGTCCAGGCCGCGCCCGAGGCGCAGTTCTACGAGGTCCAGAAGGGCGACACCCTGTCCAAGATCGCCAAGCAGTTCTACGGCGACGCCAACAAGTACAACCAGATCTTCGAAGCCAACCGCCCCATGCTCAAGGACGCGGACGAGATCTATCCGGGCCAGCGGCTGCGCATCCCCGCCGCCGCGCACGCCGGCACCCACGCCTGAAGACCCCAGCATGAAGACAGTCCCAGGCGGCCGGGGGTGCTCCCGGCCGCCCTCTACTCCTGTTTCCTCTGGCCTTTGCGGGTGGCAGCAGCTGCCTTCGGTGGCGCCACGACCTTGAGCGCGTTCACCAGCGTGACCATCTTGCCGTCCGGGTTCGTGACCGTCACGCCGTGACGCCCGACCGCCGTGGCGGGGAGAAGCAGGAGCACCTGGAGCTTCGTCGGCGAGACGCTGCGGATTGCGGTGAGCTGGATCTTGGGCCCGAACGTGACGGAGACGCCCTCCCGGAATCCTCGGCCCAGGACCTCCACGGGCAGCGGGAGGCCCGCGACGCCAAGGTTCGGGGTGACGCTGGTGACCGCGAGGTCCTCTTCCTGCGGGCGCGCTTCGACGGTGAAGCCGCCCAGCAAGGTGTCGCGGGCGGCGCCCAGCACGGCGGTCACGTCGCGCGTTCCTGGATCGATACCCTCCTCCAGTATTAGCCGGGCGGTGATCTGCCCAGGGCCGTCCAGGGTGACCTGCTCGACTCGAATCGATGGCCCGAACGAAATCGTGATCCCCTCTGCGAACCCGCTCCCCTGGAGCACGACGGACAGCGAGGAGCCTGCCGTACCCTTCGCGGGGCTCAGGCTCATCAGCTTGACCGGCAGGGGAGGGGGTGGGCCTTCGGGGGCCGCCCCCCACTGCAGGATGTTGGTGAGGGAGCCGTCGATCCGCGCGTAGACTGCTCCGGAGGCTGCTTTCGGCGGCACTTTTACGACGATCCGCGACTCGCTCCAGGAGAGGATCTCCGCGGCCTTTCCTGAGAAAAGGACTGCGTCTTCACCGTCCTTCACCCCCAGGTTCCCTCCTTCGATGACCGCCTCCTGGCCGGCAGCTGCCTTCGGCGGCGTGATCCGAGCAAGGTAGGGGAAGCCCAGCCACTTCCGTAGGCGGGTCTCCGCGATCCGGCTTTTGCTCGCGAGGTCGCGAAGCGTTCCCGGTGTCCGGGCATAGAGCAGAAGGCCCTCGACCGTGGTGATCGAGAGCGCCGCGAGGGCATCGATCTCGGCCTGGGTGATTCCCGGCAGGGTCTCGACCGGCTGGCCTTCCTTCATATCGGCCGGTGCCCGGACCTCCTCGACCTGAGTCTGGAGGACCTCCTCGAAGTCGAGCTTGAGCACGGTACTGGAGGGCGTGCCAGCCTCCACGGTGCGGAAGAAGACCCGGCCCGCGGGGTCCATGCGGATGTCGACGGCGATGTCGAGGTCGAGCCCCTTGAGGGAGACGCTCATCCCCCGGGCGTAGGACTTCAGGGTCAGTGTGTCCTGGGCGCGGTCCACCTCGGCAGCGATGGCATCGACGAAGTCGGAGAGCGTCCACTCGACGTTGTCGCTGCTCATGGGGCGGGCTCCTCTCTCTGGGTCCAAACCAGGAGGATCCGTCCCGGCCGCCGCCTGCGCCGCACCGGATACGTCGAAGGGGGACGGACGCGGAGGCGTCCCAGGAGCCGCAGCCCTCCGAAAGCCGGCGCGGGCACGTACTCCAGGACGGCGGGCAGGCCGAGCCGGACCTCGGTGACCTGGATCTCGGCGGGACCCTCCTCCAGAGCGGAGAAGATCTCGCCCGCCGTGGAAGCCACCAGACCGGCCAGATCGAGGTGGATCATGGGAGCACCGTCCTGAACTGCACCTCGACCTCGCCGTAGACGTCGACCTGGAGCTGGGAGAGCTGCGGCGCGCGGTCGCTGGCCTGGCGGATGGCCAGGCGGAACCTTGGGGCTGCCGCTGCCGTGGCGCCGGGCAGCTCGAAGCTCCTCCGGGGGGTGGGCGGAGACGCCTGGAAGACGACCACGGGCCCAGCGGTGGTGGCCGCGGGCTCCTGGGAGGCGAGCTGGTAGGTGAGCTTGGCCGCCACCTTGCCGGAGGAGACCTGGATTTGGGGCACACCCTGCTCGACCAGCGCGCGCAGCGCGGCAAGATGGCTCCTCGCGAGGCGGAGCCGGACGGCCTCCCGGACCCGGGAGACCCCGGCTGCCGTCAAGGAGGCGTCCGCTCCCTGCTGCACGAAGTCCTCTCCCGGCTCCAGCGTGATTCCCAGGAACATTCCGAACGGGGGGCGCTCTCCTCCTTCGGAGCCCTGGTGACGGTATGGGGCCCCCACCTGGACCGCGTTCGGCGCGCCGGGCTGCTCCGCCGGGAAGAGGAAGGCGAGCTCCTCCTCCACGCGGGCCTCGTCGACGAAGCGGGAGGCCGCCTCTGCCAGGGGCAGTTGGGCGGCCTCCGTCAACTGGGCGGCTTGGCGCCGCTGATCCACCTGCGAGGTGACGACGGCGTCGAAAACCTCGGACAGAAGCTTGCCGACGAACTCGGAGAAACCGACCTGGGAGAGCTCCATACTCGGCCCCGGATCGGATCAGACGGGCGCCGGCAGGGTGGACGGGTCGATGGACGGGAAGTAGTCCGAGCGGAACTTCAGCTCGACGAACCCCGTGATGTCGATGTCGGTGTTGACCACGGCCGACTGCTTCTCGTTGACGATCTTGACCCGCAGGTTTGACGAGAACCGGGAGCCTCCCGCGCTGCCGCTGATGTTGCTGCTCACCGTGCGGCCGATGAGGAAGCCGAAGAGCTTCCCCTGGACGGAGGTGTTGGCCGAGCGCGAAGCGCTGACTCCCCAGTTGAAGGCCGCCTGCGAGTACGCCTGCTCCGTCTGGCTCGAGCTCTTCTCGAGGCTGTCCCGGCTGTCCACATGGAAGGTGGTCGAAGTGCGGACCGTGCATTCGTCCATCACGAGCCTCTGCACGCCGAGCTGCACGAGGGCGATCAGCGTCCGGTAGGACGCCTCGGTGTCGCGGTCGAGCTTGGCGACGGCGAAGGCGACCAGGTCGGCCGCCTTCATGTCGTAGGTCGGCGCGGTCGTGGACCCGCCCTGGACCAGCGCGGTGTCGAAGATGGTGGGCTCGGTGCCGCCCGGCACCGTCGCGCTGACGCCCGAGAAGCTCCCTTTGAGCTCCTCGATCTTCTGCGGGTCGAACCCGATCATCTGGGTGTCCGTGGGGCTCGACACCTCCAGGGCCGGGTTGGTGGCGAACACGTCGATCACGACGTCGTTGACGTACTTCAGCGCGGACTCATCCAGCGTGCCCCCCAGCGTCCTTTTCTGGAAGTCCGCCAGTGTCCCGGAGACGTTGGAGACGAGCTCGGCATAGCCCCTGAGCTGATCCAGGGTCGAAGCGGTGACGGACTCCAGCACGTTGTTGACGAGCCCCGTGGTGAAGTCGACGAACAGGGGAAGGGTGGCGCTCGCCCCCTCGGTGACCGCAGCGATGGCCTGGCCAGCCGCCGAGTCCTCCTTCAGTTTGACGGCCATGGTCGTTCTCCTTTGAGGTTTGGCAGACTGCCGCCGTGCAGCCGCGCTAGAGGAGAACGGATCTCCCCGGCCATTCCCCTCACGGCCTTTCGAGGCGCTATGCTCTCCCCGTTGAGCACCGCCTTCGACAACCTCGCCGCCGAATATGACCACGGGTTCACCCGGACCGTCCTGGGCGAACGCTTGCGCCGTGCCGTCTGGCGGCGGCTGGACGCCCTTTTTGTGCCGGGGGACCGTATCCTCGAGCTGGCCTGCGGCACGGGGGAGGATGCCCTTCATCTCGGCGGGCGCGGAGTGCGAGTGCTGGCCACGGACGCCTCGCCGGAGATGGTCCGCGTCGCGAAAGCGAAGGCCGAGCGGGCGGGATTGCAAGAGGTCGAGGTCCGGCAGCTCGCCGTCGAGGAGCTGGATGGCCTCGACGCACCGCCGTTCGACGGCGCGCTCTCCAACTTCGGCGGCCTCAACTGTGTGGCCGACCTGCCCGCCGCCGGCCGGGCGCTCGCGGCCCGGCTCCGGCCGGGAGCGGTCGCGGTGCTGTGCGTCATGGGGCCTGTCGTCCCCTGGGAGTGGGTCTGGTTCCGCGGGCACGGCAAGGCCTTCCGGCGGCTGACTCCCGGAGGTGTGGAATGGCGGGCCCTGCGGGTCTGGTACCCCTCGATCCGCACGCTCCGGCGGGCGCTTTCCCCGGAGTTCCGCATGCGCCGCGTGGCCGCTCTCGGGGCGTTGCTGCCGCCTCCCTATGCGGAGGCCTGGGCGGCCCGGCATCCGGGGCTGATCGATCGGCTCGACCGCTGGGAACGGCGGCTTGAGACGCTGCCACCCCTTCCGTGGCTGGCCGATCATTACTTGATGGAGCTGGTGCGGAGGTGACGTAAGCTTCTCCTATGGCAGGAATACAGTACGTCTCAGACGAAGAGGGAAACTTGACTAGTGTCCTTGTCCCGATCGACCTGTGGCGCGAGATCAGCTCTGAGATGGAGACCACCTACCTGCGAAAGAGCGAGGCGATGCGGGATCGGCTCTTTGAAGCCGCCGAGCGGAAGGAAGACACCCCTTTCGATGAAGTCCGAAAGAAGCTCGGAATCTGATGAGCGGGTGGACCCTAGCCTGCCCGGCCTGCCGCACCTCCCTGGCAGGCTCGCACTGCCCCGGCTGCAACCGCGACTGGCCGTGCCTCGACGGCATCTGGCGCTTCCTGCCGCCGGAGCGGGCCGAGCTCTTCGCGCCTTTCCTGCGCGACTACACGCGCATCCGCCACGCCGAGGGGCGCGGCTCGGAAGATCCCGAGCACTATCTCCGGCTGCCCGACTGCGATCCGTCCCATCCGATCGCCTGGCAGTGGCAGATGCGTCGCCAGACCTGGGAGACCTTCCGCCGCCG
>JBJMGZ010000402.1:0-2908 GCA_045807605.1 Thermoanaerobaculia bacterium
AAGAGCGGGTGACCCCCCGCACGGAGCTGGAGCGGTTCCTCGCCGGGCTCTGGCAGGACGTGCTCGGCGGTATCGGTTTCGGCGGCATCGGCGTGCACGACGACTTCTTCGAGCTGGGCGGCAACTCGATCACCGGCGCGAGGTTCGTCAACCGGCTGCAGCGCGAGCTGGGTGAGATCGTCCACGTGGTGGTGATGTTCGACGCGCCCACGGTGGCGCAGCTCGCCGCCTGGGTGGCCGGGAACTACCCGGAGGCCGTGGTGCGGCTGTTCGGCGAAGATGCCCTGGGAGACCGCAAGGAGTCGCGGGCGCGGCGGGTCGACGCCCGCCGGGTCCTGGAGATCCGCTCGCTGATCCCGACGCTCCCGCCCCTGCCCGCGCCGGTGGAGAAGAACCCGCCGGCCGTCTTCGTGCTGTCGCCGCCGCGCTCGGGCTCGACGCTGCTGCGGGTCATGCTGGGCGGCAATCCGGATCTGTTCGCGCCGCCGGAGCTGGAGCTGCTCTCTTTCGACACCCTGGCCGAGCGCCGGGACGCCTTCCCGGGGCGTAACAGTTTCTGGCTCGAGGGGGTGACCCGGGCAGTGATGGAAGTGCGGCACTGCGGAGCTGAGGAGGCCACGGCGCTGCTCGAAGAGCTGGAGCGGGAGGGGACGACCACTCGCGGGCTCTACCGCCGGCTCCAGGAATGGATCGGCGGGCGCCTGCTGGTGGACAAGACGCCGTCCTACGCCCTCGACCTCGGGGTGCTGCGGCGGGCCGAGGAGACGTTCGAGAGCGCCCGCTACGTCCATCTGCTGCGCCATCCGTACGGCATGATCCGCTCGTTCGAGGAGGCGAAGCTGGAGCAGGTCTTCTTCCGCCACCCGCACTCGTATGAGCGCCGTGAGCTGGCCGAACTGATCTGGCTGGTGAGCCAGCAGAACATCCTCGATTTCCTGGCCGGGGTGCCGGCGGAGCGGCAGAGGCGGGTGCGCTTCGAGGATCTGCTCTCGGCGCCGGAGCCGGTGCTGCGGGAAATCTGCGAGTTCCTGGGTGTCGACTACCACCCGGACATGGCGTTGCCCTACAAGGAGAAGTCGGCGCGCATGACCGACGGCATCCACGCCTGGTCGCGGATGCTGGGCGACGTCAAGTTCCATCAGCACTCGGGGGTGGACCGGGGGACGGCGGACCGTTGGCGCGAGCAGTACCGGGAGGACTTCCTGGGGCCGGTGACCTGGGACTTGGCGGAGCGGCTGGGCTATCCCTTCGAGAAGGTGGGCGGAGGGGCCTGGAGCCTGATCGAGGCCTCGTCCGTCGAGCCCGGCCAGGCCGGCCCCCTCTCCTTCTCCCAGGAGCGCCTGTGGGTGCTGGACCGCATGGACCCGGGCAACCCGGCCTACAACATCTCCGTCGCCGTGCGGCTGAGCGGCCGGCTGGACGCGGGCGCCCTGGCGGGGAGCCTGACGGAGATCGTCCGCCGTCACGCCGTGCTGCGGTCGGTCTTCTCTGAGCGGGATGGCGAGCCGGTGCAGATCTTGGGCGCCGCTGAGCCGGTTCCGTTGCCGGAGATCGATCTGGCTGCCCTGCCGGCGCCGGTGCGGGAGACCGAGGCGCGGCGGCTGTCGCGGGGCTTCGCGCGGCTGCCGTTCGACTTCGCGCGCGGCCCGATGCTGCGGGCCCTGCTGGTGCGCTTCGAGCCGGACGAGCACGCGGCTTTCTGCGCCATGCACCACATCGCGAGCGACGGCTGGTCGATGGGCGTGCTGATCGGCGAGGTCTCGGCGCTGTACGCCGCCTTCTGCGAGGGCCGGCCCTCGCCGCTGCCCGAGTTGCCGGTCCAGTATCTCGACTACGCCCGCTGGCAGCGCGGCTGGCTCACCGCGGAGGTCCTGGAGCGGGAGCTCGCCTTCTGGCGCGAAGCCCTCGCCGGGGTGCCGGTGCTGCAGCTCCCGACGGACCGGCCCCGGCCGCCATTCCAGACCTTCCGCGGCGCCGTCCGGAGCTTCACCGTGCCAGCGGCGACCGCGGCGGCCCTCAAGGGCTTGAGCCAGCGCCAGGGCGGGACGCTGTTCATGGCGCTGCTCGCCGCCTTCGCGGCCCTGCTCCAGCGCTACTCGGGCCAGGACGACGTCGCCATCGGCTCGCCGACGGCCAACCGCACGCGCTCGCAGCTCGAAGAGCTGATCGGCTTCTTCATCAACACGATCGTCCTGCGCACGGATTTTTCGGCAGCGCCGGGCTTCGAGAGCCTGCTGGTCCAGGTGCGCCGGGCATCGGTGGCCGCCTTCGCCCACCAGGAGCTGCCGTTCGAGAAAGTCGTCTTCGAGTTGCAGCCGGAGCGGAACCTGGCCGTCTCGCCGCTGTTCCAGGTGATGTTCGCCATGCAGAATGCGCCCACGGGGACCCTGTCGTTGCCCGGGCTGACGCTGCGGCCCTTCGCCACCGAGATCGGCACGGCGAAGCTCGACCTGACCCTCAACGTGGTCGAGCGGGCGGGCGGCCTCGCCGGGTCGCTCGAGTACAACACCGACCTGTTCGACCGCTCGACGGCCGAGCGCCTGCTGGGCCATTTCGGGCGGCTGCTGGAAGGGGTGGCGGCGGAGCCGGGGACGAGCGTCGCCGACCTGCCGCTGCTGTCGGCGGGCGAGCGCGATCAACTCGTGGTGGAGTGGAACGCCACGGACCGGCCGGTACCGGCAGGGCTCGTCCACGAGTGGATTGCGGCCTGGGCGGCGTGCACTCCGGAGGCGGTCGCGGTGACGTTCGGCAGGGAGTCGCTGACATATCGCGAGCTCGACCGGCGGGCGAACGGGCTGGCCTGGCGGCTGCGGGAGCTGGGCGTCGGTCCCGAGGTGCGCGTCGGCATCGCCCTGGAGCGGTCGCTGGAGATGGTGGTGGCGGTGCTCGGGGTGCTCAAGGCCGGAGG
>JBJMGZ010000403.1:0-2882 GCA_045807605.1 Thermoanaerobaculia bacterium
AGGAGCGCCGTGCTCGCGGTCGGCCCCGCATCCGTGGCCTACAAGGCGTCCTGCGACCTCCTGATCGACCAGGACACCTTCCTGGAGGAGGCGATCGGCGTGACCGTCGTGCAGGCGGGCGGCGCCGAGGGGCCGCGCACCACCGCCATGCAGGAGCTTCTCCGCCGCATCGCGGACAAGGTCTACGAGAAGGCGAGCGCCATCGGCGAGCTGGTCGCGACCGACCTGCCCGGCATCTACCGCGAGTTCTCCGAGTTCACCTCCAGCACGAATTGGCTCGGCTTCAACAGCCTGCGCGGCATGACCAGCGCGGTGATCCAGGCGCGGCGCGACCTGGAGATGCTCGAAGGCGATCCCTGGCGCGTGCGCGTCGGCGAAGGGGTCGAGGAGGGCGAGGACGGGGAAGAGCCGCCGATCGTGATCTCCCGCGACCGGCCCGCGCCGGCCGCGTTCCAGGCCCTCACCGAGGAGATCCTGGAGTACGTCCGCATGCTGGTCGAGGAGTCGGAGGTTGCGGTGCCCATGGCGCGCGCCGCGCAGATGGTCATCAGCCGCTTCGGCGAGGAGGTGCTCGACTCGCGCTGGGCCGGGGCGGGCACGTTCCGCGACCTGCTCGAGGGCAGCGACAGCGACGCCTTCGCGGTCTCGGCGCTCAAGCCGGGCTACCTCTACGACCCGCAGCGCCACCAGCTCCCGGCCAACGGCCGGCCGGACGAGCTGCCCTCGACCGATCCCAAGCTGAGCTCGCTCGCCTGGCGCGTCCACCAGCTCACCGACACGCCGTACCTGACCCCGAACGAGTACGCGCTGATCTTCCGCCACATCTCCGAAGAGGTGAGCAAGAACGGCTACTTCCTCACCCGCACCTCGAAGGCCGTGCGCGACCGCTGCATCGAGGAGGGGGCGACGGTCGCCCGCGCCAGCGTCAACTTCATCCTGCGCGGCATCACCTTCGGCAGCCATCGCTTCGGCCAGACCGGCGACGACTCCCTGACCCTCGCCCAGGCCTTCTTCCGCAACGTCCTCGGCCTGTGCGACAGCGCGGGCCTGCCGCTCACGGACGAGGAGCGCGACATCCTCGGCCAGTGGATCCAGGGCGAGCTGCCGGAGGGGACGACAGCGCCCGAGCCCGGCGCGATGCCGGAGCCGGCAGCGGAGGAAAGCCGGGAGCCGGTGCAGGAAACGGTCGGGCAGGAATCCGAAGCGGAGCCGCAGGAGGTCCAGGCTTGATCCTGCGGAGGCTCGCCGGAATCGCCCTGCTCCTGCTGCCGGCCGCCTGCGCCCGGGACCTGGCCACGCCGGCCCCGGACCAGAAAGCGGTCGAATCCGAGCCGCGGATGGTCCCGCCGTCCCTCCCGGCCCCGGTCGAGATGCCCACGGAGCCGGGCGAGGCCGGGGTCCGCGACTTCGTGTCCACGTTCATGGACCTGCGGATCACGGGCGACGACGTGCGCGCCCGCGACTACCTCTCGCCCAACGCCCTGGAGCAGTACGGCAAGCCGCAGAGCCTCCCCCTGACCTCCATGTCCTTCACGGGCTGGGACCTGCTCGCCCTGAACGCCGCGGATGCGAATTCCTGGGAGGCGCGGGTGCGCATCCGCCGGGAGGACGACCAGGTCGAGGAGCTCCTGTTCGTGGGTCCGGGCGCGGATGCCAGCGGCGCGCAAAGGGCCTGGATCGTCCGCGGGGTGGGAAAGCCATGAGCGAACACCGCGGTCCCCACGAACAGCGGCAGACCTGGGAGCTGAGCGCCGAGGAGCGTCGGCAGGTGCTCGCCCTGCCGGCCCGCGAGCGCTACGGCCTCTTCCTCCAGATCACGGTGGACTGGGAGGAGGCCTGGGGGCTGCACAGCCCGGACGGCTGGGTCCTGTCGAGCGGCGCGGACGGCCGCGACGTCCTCCCCCTCTGGCCCCATCCCTCGTTCGCCGAAGGCTGCGCGCACGGCTCCTGGGAGGGCACCTCTCCCGCCGCGGTCCCGCTCGACGAGCTGCTGGACGACCTCCTCCCCCTCCTGGAGGAGGACGGCATCCGCGTGGCGGTCTTCCCCAGCCCGCAGGGCGAGGGCGTCCTGGTCGCGCCTGACGAGCTGCAACGGGACCTCAAGGCAGAGCTGGAGCTGGGGGAGTAGAATGGCAGAGCGGGGCTGAAGAAAAGGAGACGCGATGAACATGCAGGAGTTCTCGCACCAGTTGGCACGGGAGGAGTACCCGTCGCCCCATGCGCAATTGCTCCAAGCGCTCCGGACCCTGAGCTGCCTCCAGATGAACCGGCTCCGCGACTGGAGCCGCATCCTCAAGTCGGACTGGGGCATCTGGACCGGCTTCGATCCGGGCGAGTGCGCGGAGCGGACCGAGCCGAGACCGTAAGACGACAGGGCAGGCGCCGGAACGCCTGCCCTCGATTCCTTCCGAAAACCCCTTCCCTGCTACCGGAACGCGGCGACCGTGCCGCGCGTGGTGTTCAGCACGCGGGTGTTGTCGCTGCGCGTGGTGTTGCCCATGGGCACGCCGTTGTAGAGCTTGTTCGGGTTCGACCAGTAGTTGAGGCGCGGGCAGCCGCCCGAGCAGTTGTAGGCCATGATCGTGCGCCACTTCGGGCTGCCGAGATACTGATAGCCGTGGCCGTACGCATAGGGGGTCAGGGTCCCGTCGGTGGCCGGGTCGTGGCGGGCGGACTGCAGGTGGCCGATCTCATGGCCGAACGAGTAGTAGCCGGTGATGCAGTCCCAGTGCGCGTCGGCGAAGGCCGTGCTCGCGGTGGAGCCGATGCCCGAGGCCAGGCCGCAGGACGACGCGTTGTTGATCACCAGCAGGCCGACGTCGGCCGCGACCGAATTGCGGGTCGTGTGGATCGAGTCCATGTAGCCGTCGCTGGTCCCGCGG
>JBJMGZ010000404.1:0-10268 GCA_045807605.1 Thermoanaerobaculia bacterium
AAGGCGCCTGGATCTTCTCCCCGATCGTGGGCACGTGGGTGTACCAGACCTGGGGCGCGAAGACCCTCTGGCTCTGCTGCGGCGCCGTGGGCGTCATCCTGCTGATCGGCTTCTACGGCGTGTCCGCCGCCATCGCCCGGGAACCAGCCCGGGAACCAGCCCGGGAGCGCTAATCCTTTTCTTCGTGCAGGTGGAGCTTGCGGTAGCCGCGGTTCCAGTAGATCAGCGGCGGCGCTTCCTCCTTGGGCACGCGGCTCGCCTCCACGGAGCCGACGTAGATCGTGTGCGAGCCCGCCGGGTAGCGCGCGTGGATGTTGCAGTCCAGCCAGGCCAGCGCATCCTGCAGGATCGGCGCGCCGGTGTGCGCCGTGCTCCAGCTCCCCTGGGCGAAACGGTCCTCGTCCTTGACCCAGGCGAAGCGGTTCGACAGCTCGAACTGCTCCTCGCCCAGGATGTTGACCGCGAAGACCGCGTCCGGCTCCTGCAGCATGGAGTAGGCCTTGTGGCGGTTCTCGATGATGACCATGATCAGCGGCGGATCGGCCGAGACCGAGGCGAAGGCCGAAACGGTCAGGCCGTGGGTGTGCTCGCCCGTCCTGATCGTCACGATCGTCACGCCGGCGGGGAAATGGCGCAGGGCCAGCCGGAACTCTTCCGAGGTGATCATCGCTCCCTCCTTTTCATGACCTGCAAGGTGAGGGGATTCTGCCACAAGCGGGTGGCACCCCCTTTGCAGCCTCCGCTCTTCGGATAGGAGGAAGATATGGCCAAGACCAAGCTGAAGAAGAACGTGAAGGGGCTGCTGAACCGCCGGGTTCAGCTCGGCTTCTTCACCGTGCCTCTCTGGGTGGCCGGGGCCGTCTACGCAGCCAAGGTGCTGCGCGACCGCCGGCGCCGCGTGACGGTTTAAAGGACGAAAAGGACTCAAAGGACCTGAAGGACGCAGGCAGTCCTTTTCGTCCTTTGTGTCCTTTTCGTCCTTTTCCGCGCCTCTCCCTTTACCTCAGCCCCTGTTGCCTCTAAGCTAAGCCCAGTTTCGCAGGGCTTTTCAGGAGACAGGGATGACCTATCGGTGGGGTTGTGCGGTCCTGGTTGCGCTGTGCCTGGCCGCTCCGCTGCGGGCTCAGGAGGAGGCTCCCGTGGAAGAGGAGCCATCCCTCAAGCCGAAGCTCGAATTCGGCTTCGAGGCCAAGGCCCACTACCGCGACAGCGACCTCAACCGCTTCAAGGTTCCGTTCAAGTTCCCGGAGACGTTCCTGCCGCGGGGCCAGGAGGACGGCTTCGAGGAGACGGTCAACGCCGGCTCGCACCTGGAGGTCTCCACCGTCACGCTGTTCGTGGACGCGACCTGGGGCGACGGCCTCGCGGCGCACGGCAAGATCGACTTCATCGACCTCTACGACCGCAACCCGACCTCGTCCGACAAGAAGACCGACGTGGATGAGGCCTGGGTGCGCTTCGGCATCGAGCCCGCGCCCGCGACGCTCGCGCCGCGCTGGGGGGCCTACTTCAAGCTCGGCAAGATGCCCAAGTTCGAGCGCCAGGACGACCGCCACCTGGAGAGCTACGGCCTGGTCTCGACCGCGTTCAACCGCTTCGAGGACACCGGCGCCGAGCTGGGCCTGAACCTCGGCCGCCACGTCTACGTCAAGGCCACGGCCACCCAGGGCAACCCGGTGTTCATCCGCGATCCCAACGCCCTGGCCGGCGACCATGGCATACCCGCGCAGCTCCGGGACTTCCCGGACCCGGAGCTCAAGACCGGCATCGTCATCCTCTACGACGCCGAGGTGGAAGACCTCGACGTGGACGGCGATCTCGAGCTCGGCGGCGGCCTGGGCGTGCGCTTCGCCGACGAGGGCGGCGTCAACGGCGTCGACGTGCTCGCCTGGAGCTACCAGCGCACCCTGGCCGAGACCGTGGAGCTGGAGGGCACCTTCTACGGCGGCGATCTCGACCTCCTGAACGGGCCGTTCGACCTCTTCCCCTACGCCACCCGGGGGGACGAGAAGAAGGAGACCGGCGCCAACGTCTGGGTCTACTGGGGCGGCCTGTCGTTCTTCGGCCAGTACGTGGACCAGGAGATCGCGGGCCTGCCGCGCACCGGCCTGGAAGCCGAGCTCGCCTGGCGCTTCGACCTGCCGCTCCGGCTCTCGATCGGCGAGCGCCAGCTCTTCACGTTCGTGGCTCCGGCGGTGCGCTACTCCGAGCTCGACAACGACTTCCGCAACCCGAAGCAGACCCCCTCCCCGAGCCTCGCCTGGGACTGGAACAAGCTCGACGCCGGCCTGCGCGTCGGGATCATCCCCGGCGCCGACCTGACGGTCGAGTATGCCGACAACGAGCTCACGCTGGGCAATGGGGCGAAGCGGGAGAACAACGAATTCCTCACCACGTTCCGCTGGAGGGTGTAGATGCGGCGGCTGGTCCTTATCCTGACGCTCCTCCTCGCGGTTCCCGGTATTGCCCCCGGCATGGCCGAGGAGCTGCGCGGCCGGATCCAGCTCGTGGGCAAGGGGGGTAAGGGCGCGGCCCGGGGGAGCGACGTGCGCCAGGCGCTGGTCTGGTTCGAGCCCGCTTCCGGGGTTCCCGCGCGGCCGCCGGCCACCCCGTTCGTCATGACCACCCGCGACAAGCAGTTCGTGCCGCGGGTGTTGACGATCCCGGTGGGGAGCCGGGTGCGCTTCCCGAACGAGGACGTCATCCTGCACAACGTCTTCTCCGTATCCGGCGGCAACTCCTTCGACCTCGGCCTCTACCGCCGGGGCGCGGGCAAGGAGCAGAAATTCGACGAGCCCGGCCTGGTGCGGGTCTTCTGCAACGTCCACCATTCCACGGTGGGCTACATCCTGGTGCTCGAATCATCCTACGTGGCCACTCCCGATGCCGAGGGACGGTTCGTTCTGACCGGGCTGCCGAAAGGCCCCGGGCGGCTGACCGTCTGGCACGAGCAGGCGGAGCCGACGAGCCTGGATATCCAGGTGCCGCGGGCGGAGTTGATCTCCGCGCGGGTGGAGATCGTGCGGCCCCGCATCCCTCCCCACGTCAACAAGGCCGGCAAGTCCTACTCGACGCGTGACAACTACAACCAACGCTAGCCGCCGCGCCGGCCTGTCGCTGGGCACCCGGGTCTTCCTGGTCACCAGCCTGCTGATCCTCCTCTCGGTGGGCACGGCGGTGGTGCTGACGTCGCTGCGCGTGCGCAGCACCGCGCGGGCCGAGGCCGAGCGCGCGCTCAAGAGCAGCGCGGCGGTACAGAACCTGGTGCAGGCGCAGCGCTTCCAGCAGCTCAGCCTGATCTCGGGAGTCTTCGCCGGCGATCCGGACGTGGTCGCCTATCTCGGCGAAGCCACGGGCACGACAGTCGACGTGCCCTCCCTGCTCGACCAGCTCGGCGAGGGGCAGGAGCGCCTCGGCTTCGACTTCGCCATCCTGCTCGATCCCCAGGGCCACGTCCTGGTCCGCTCGGACAACCCGAACGCCACCGGGGAGGACCTCTCGCAGCGGCCCCTGGTGGCCAAGGCCGTGGCCGACTTCGAGGGCTCGGGCGTCTGGCAGGAGGGCGACCGCCTCTATTACGCGGTGGCGGTGCCGGTGACCAAGGCCTTTGAGCTTTACGGCTACCTGGTCACCGGCTTCGCCATCGACGACGCCGCGGCGAACCAGGTCAACGAGGTCAGCGGCTCGCAGGTCGCCTTCGTCACTCTCGGGGACGAGCCGAAGGTGGTGGCCACGACCCTGCCGCCGAACACGGCGAAGAGCCTGGCCGCGGCCCTGCGCTCCGGCGAGAAGGGGATGGGCAAGGCGATGCGCGCCGGCACGGCCGTGCCGCGCACGGAGCTGACCCTGGACGGCGAGCCCTGGCTGGCCTTCCAGTCTCCGCTCTTGGACGCCGCGGGCAAGCCGGTGGGCGCGACGATCGCTCTCGCCTCGCTGGGCCAGGGGCTCGCCGCCTACCGCGAGATCGAGACCGTGCTCGTCGTCGCCGGCCTCGCCTCGGCCCTGATCGCGGGCTTCCTGTCCTTCTACCTGGTGAATCGCACCCTGCGGCCGGTCAAGCAGCTCGCCGCCGCGGCCGAGGCGGCGCGGCAGGGCAACTACGACCAGCGCATTCCCGCGCAGCGCGGCAATCGGAGCGAGCGCAGCGACGAGGTGGGGCAGCTCGCCTCCGCCTTCGACGAGCTGCTCGCCGACCTGCGCGAGAAGCGCGACATGGAGACCTACGTCACCGAGCTGTCGCGCAACCTCCCCGAGCCCTCGCAGGGAAAAGCCGCGCTGGGCGCGCCGCAGACCCGCGAGCTCCTCCTCATGGGGATCGAGCTGCGGCGCTTCGCCCGTCCCGTGGACGGCGCCGGACCGCAGGCCACGCTCGACCTCCTGGCCATCGACCTGAAGCGCATCTCGAACGCGGTGTCCGCCAATCGCGGGCACATCGAGGGGATCGTGGGGCACCGCGTGCTCGCCCGCTTCGACGGCGCGAGCCGCGGCCGGCGCGCCCTGGCCGCGGCGGCGCAGATCCTGGGCCCGATGGGGGATCAATCGGACGACGAAACGGCCGAGACCGACTCGCCGGTCGTGGCCCTGGCCTCCGGCCGCACGGTCACCGGCCCGGTCTCCTACGGCGAGCAGATGGACCGCGGCTTCGTCGGCCTGCCGGTGCAGCAGCTCGAGAGCCTGCTGCGCGAGGCCACGCCGGGCGAGCTGCTGCTCTCGCGCGACGTCCACGAGGAGCTGCGCGAGCCGTTCGAGCAGGCCGGCTACCGCCTGGCCGAGCGCCGCGGCCTGCTCTCCCCGCAGCCGCTCTACGTGGTCAGCGGCCGCATGGCTTCCCGGCTGACGAGCGTGCGCGGGATGGGACCGGCCGAGGCTGGCTCGGTCACTCCCGCGGGCACCGGCGTCGAGACCCTCTCCGGCATCTCGCCGGGCGCGCTCATGGGGCAGCGCTTCGAGATCCTGGCCGTGCTCGGCTCGGGCGGCATGGGGGTGGTCTACAAGGCTCGCGACCGCGAGCTCGACGACCTGGTCGCCCTGAAGATGCTCCGCAAGGAGCTGCTCGGCGACCGCGGCAACCTCGACCGGCTCAAGGCCGAGATCAAGCTGGCGCGCAGGATCACCCACCCCAACGTGCTGCGCACCCACGACTTCGGCGAGATCGAGGGCCTGCCCTACATCTCCATGGAGTACGTGCGCGGCGTGACCCTGCGCTACCTGCTCGACCAGACCCACCGCCTGCCCTTCTCGGCCGGCCTGCGCCTCGCCAAGCAGCTCTGCGCCGGGCTCGGCGCCGCGCACGCCCAGGGGGTCATGCACCGCGACATCAAGCCGGAGAACCTGATCCTGGAGCCCACGGGCAACGCCAAGCTCATGGACTTCGGCATCGCCCGGCCGATCAAGAGGGCGGAGGCGGCTGGGCAGACCGAGGCCGGCTTCATCGTCGGCACGCCGCTCTACCTCTCCCCCGAGCAGCTCGAGGGCAGGGACGTGGACGCGCGCGCCGACATCTACTCGACGGGCGTGGTGCTGTACGAGATCTTCACCGGCGAGCTGCCGTTCAATGCACCGAGCGCGGTCGAGATCATGCTCAAGCACCTGCGCGAGCCCGCGCCCTCGCCCCGCACCCACTGGCCGGAGATCCCGCCGAAGCTCGAAGCCATCATCCTGCGCTGCCTGGAGAAGGACCCCGAGGCGCGCTACCGGACCGTCGACGATTTGCACAAGGACCTGGAACTGCTCACGGCGTGAGCCATGGCGTGCTCACCCCCTGCTCTGCGTAGAGGGCATATGAGAACGATCTTCGATCCAGAGGACGAGGCCAGAGGGGACGCCATGATCGCCAATGCCGCCAATGCCGCCAATGCCGCACAGACGGGTACCTACTCCTTCGCCGACCTGGTCCGCCGGCTGGGGGAGTACGAGAACCTTTTCGAGATCGGCGGCCGTCTCGCCGGCACGCTGGACGTCCAGACGGTGCTGGAGCGCGCCCTGGAGAACGCCGAGTCGGTCTGCCGCGCCGAGACCAGCTCGATCTGGGAGCTCGACGAGGAGCGCCGGGAGCTGTTCTTCCGGGTGGTGCGCGGCAAGGCCGCGGGCGCCATCCGCAACCTGCGCGTGCCGGTGGGGCAGGGGATCGTCGGCAGCGTGGCGTTGAGCGGCGAGCCCGAGATGGTCAACGACGTGGCCGCCGATCCGCGCTGGCGCGGCGACTCGGCGGTTTTCCAGACGCGGTCGATCCTGACCGTGCCGCTCGTGGCCGAGGGGCGGGTCATCGGCGTCATGCAGCTCCTGAACCCGGTGGGGCGCGACCGCTTCACCGACGGCGACCTGCGGCGCATGAGCCTCTTCGCCGGCATCCTCTCCCACCCGCTCCAGAACGCCCGGCTCCACACCGCGCAGCAGCGCCAGTTCTTCAACATGGTCACGGCGCTCGCCGAGACCCTGGACAAGCGCGATCCCTACACCGGCGGGCACGTGCGCCGGGTCGTGGCCTACTCGATGCTCCTCGGCGCCGAGATGGAGCTCGACCGCGCGGCCTTGAAGGACCTCTGGCTCGCCGCCACCCTGCACGACATCGGCAAGATCGCCACCCCGGACCGCATCCTGGGCAAGCCGGCGCGCCTCGAGCGCGACGAGGTCGAGATCATGAACCGGCACCCGGTGGACGGCGCCGCCATCGTCTCGCACCTGTCGAACCCGGCCGTGATGGAGGGGGTGCGCAACCACCACGAGCGCGTGGACGGCAAAGGCTATCCCGACGGTCTCGCCGGGGAGCGGCTGCCGCTGGTCGCCCGCATCATCGCCGTGGCCGACACCTACGACGCCATGACCACGAGCCGCCCCTACCGCGAGGGCCTGCCGCCGGCCAGGGCCTGCCAGGAGATCGTCGCATCGGCCCGCACGCAGCTCTGCCCGGACGTGGTCGCGGCCTTCCGGTCGCTCTACGAGAGCGGCCTGTTCACGGTGGAGGGCGGGGAAGAGGTCGTGCGCTCGATCGCTCCGGTGTAGAATTCCCGCCAGAGGTTTTCCCCTCATGTTGCGGCTGCGCTACGTCCTCGAAGGCGAGGACCACGTCTTTCCTCTCACCGCCTCCCAGGTGCGGCTGGGCCGCGGGGGCGACAACGACATCGTCCTCTCGGACGTGTCCGTGTCGCGCTACCACGCCGAGCTGAGCAGCGAGAACGGCTCCTGGTTCGTCCGGGACCTGAAGAGCACGAACGGCGTCGAGGTCAACCGGGTGCCGGTCCAGCGCGCGCCGATCCTGCCGGGGGACCGGCTGGGCATCGGCGTCTTCGACCTGCGCTTGGAGAGCTTCGAGCCGCGGGATCTCCGGGACGTTCGGGACGTCCGCCAGGCCCTCCCCGCGAAGGACGACACCGGGCCGATCCTGACCAACGCCACGATCGTGCGCCCGCTGGCCGAGCTCGCGGCGACCTACGGCCTGGGTTCGAAGCCGGCGCGCGCCGAGGAGACGACCCGGGAGCAGACCGACGCCGACCGCCGGTTCGGCCATCTGGCCCGCCTCGCCCGCTTCCTGATCACCGCCCAGGCCGTGGACGAGGTCTTCCAGCAGGTGCTCGACATCTCGTTCGCGTCGCTGGCGGTGGACCGCGGCTTCATCCTCCTGGAAGACGGAGCCGGCGAGCTGGAGTGCGAGCTGATGCGGATCAGGGACCGGGTGGAGCGCCGTCCCGCTGGGGAGATCCCGGTGTCGCAGACCATGCTGCGGGCGGTGATGAAGGAGCGCGTGGCGCTGGTGACCTTCGACGCGCAGTCGGACCAGCGGCTGTCGGGCGGCGAGTCGATCCGGCTGCACCAGATCCGGGCGGCCATGTGCGCGCCGCTCTGGGCGGGCGAGAAGATCATCGGCGTCATGCAGGTGGACTCGCCGTTCCAGGTCGGGGCCTTCGACGAGCACGACCTGGACTTCCTCGCGACGCTCGCCAACTTCGCGGCCGTGGCGGTCGAGCGCATCCGCTGGGCGCGCCAGGCGGAGCACGAGAAGGCGATGCGCTCGCGGCTGGAGCGCTACCACTCGCCGGCGGTGATCGAGGAGGTCATGAAGCAGGGGGCGGAGGACGGCATGCGGCGCCTCAAGCCCGCCGAGGCCACGGTGCTCTTCGCGGACCTCGTGGGCTTCACCCCGTTCGCGGAGAGCTCCACACCCGAGGAGGTGGCGGAGTCGCTGGACGCCTTCCTGAACCTCGCGGTCGAGGCGATCTTCCGGGCCGGCGGCACGCTCGACAAGTTCATCGGCGACTGCGTGATGGCCTTCTTCGGCGCGCCCGTGGCGCAGGAGGACCACGCCGAGCGGGCGACGCGCGCCGCGGTGGAGATCCAGCGCGACCTGGCCGCCTGGAACCGGGAGCGCGCCGCGCAGGGGCTGCCCGGCTTCAACGCCAGGGTGGCCCTCAACAGCGGCCAGGTCGTGGTGGGCGACATCGGCAGCGCCCGCCGGGTGGACTACACGGTGTTGGGGAACACGGTGAACGTGGCGGCGCGCCTGGAGTCCGGAGCGGCGCGCCCCGGGGACGTCGTGCTGGGCCCGGAGACCCACCGCCTGCTCAACGGAGCGATCCCCACAGAGCCCCTGGGAGAGCTCCAGCTCAAGGGGCTGCAGCAGAAGATCCAGGCGTACCGGGTGGTCCGGGATTAGAAAGCCGGCTGAAAAATGTAGGGGAGGGGCTTGCCCCCTCCCGGGTGGGCGGAGGCTTCGGGTGCGGAGCTCTCGTGCGGGGCTTTCCCCCGCCCGGGAGGGGGCAAGCCCCTCCCCTACATCAGCGGAACGGCTTTACCGCGCGGGGATCTCCAGCATCATTCCCGGCTTAAGCCGCGTGGAGCGCATGCCGTTCGCCCGCTTGAGCCGGTCGACGCTGGTGCCGTGGCGCTTGGCGATGTCCCAGAGGCTGTCGCCGCCGCGCACGCGGTAGCGCGCCAGGGCCACGCTCCCCTCGCTGGCGGAGCTCCCGCCGCTCTCGCCGCGGGAGGCGAGATAGCGCATGTAGGGCTCCGGGTAGAGGGAGACGTGGTAGTGCGGGGGATGGTTCTCCTTCGTCGCCTCCAGGACCTCGCGCCCTTCGAGCGTCAGCAGCGTCTTCTCCAGGAAGGCGCGGCAGGCGGGCCGGCCGCTGCGCCGCAGGTCGACCGCCATGCCCGTCGGATGGACGGAGAGCGGCGAGGCGTTGCGCGGCTGCCGGGTCGTGGGCCGGGTCAGGCTGGTGACGACCAGCCGCTCGCCGCAGGCTTTGCGGTACTGCTTCGCAAGCCGCTCCACGAACGTCTTGACCTGGGGCCGGGCGTAGGGGAAGGAGACGTCGGCCACCCGGTAATTGGAGCTGCCCGGGAGCCGCACGAGCAGCCCGCGGCGGGCGAACTCGTGCACCTGGGACGAGGTGCGCAGGTAGGAGTAGTCGTGCTGCCTCGCCACCCGGCTCTGGCGCACCATGGAGGCCTTGGAACCGGCCAGGCTCTGGGCGTGCGCGGCGGATCCGATGAGGACCGCCAGGAGGAGAAACGACGGGAGATGGCTCCGGTTCAGCATGGGCCTTACAAGCTCCTGGTACGACTGTCGTCCGAGATGGGCACGGTAAAGAGTAGCATGGGGATCACGATTCCGAGCCCTTCTGTTTGAACGAAACACAGGGAAAGGTGTGACCTCTTCCACAGTCAGGGTACATCTCGGCATGGACCTGGAAGCGACGGTACGAGAGCTGGCCCCGCAGCTTCTCCGCTACTGCCTGGGGCAGACCGGGGACGCCGCGATGGCCGAGGAGGCGGCCCAGGAGGCGCTGACCGCGCTGGTGCAGCGCTGGCGCCGCCACGGACCTCCCGACTGCCCGGCGGCGTTCGCATTCGCGATCGCGCGCCGCCGCGCCCTCCGCCAGAGCTTCCAGCGCCGCCTGCTGCTGCCGATCCAGGTCCTGCTCGAAGGACGCAGCCCGCTCCCCGGTCCCGAGGAGCAGGCCGCGGCCAGGACCGAGCTCGGCCGCACGCTGGCGGCCATGCGCAGGCTCCCCGGCAGGGACCGCGAGGCCCTCTTGCTGGTAGCCGCGGGAGAGCTCGGGCTCGCCGAGAGCGCGCGCGTGCTCGGCATCTCGCTTTCGGCGCTCAAGATGAGGGTGCATCGGGCGCGGAAACGGCTCCAGCAGCTCCTGGAGGAAAGGAAGGTCGGCCATGGACGGCTCCCGCGATTCTCATCCTGACTTCCTGCGCGAAGTCCTGACCCCCCGGACGGAGACGGTGGAGCGCGTCGTGCGCAACGCCCTCTCCGGGGA
>JBJMGZ010000405.1:0-2571 GCA_045807605.1 Thermoanaerobaculia bacterium
GTGGTCTCCAGGCCCTTGGCCTCCTCGACCGTGATCACGCCGTCCTTGCCGACCTTCTCCATCGCCTCGGCGATGATGCGGCCGATCTCCTCGTCGTTGTTCGCCGAGATCGTGCCGACGTGCGCGATGTCCTTGCCCTCGACCGGCTTGGCCAGGGCGTCGATGGCGCCGACCGCGGCCTTGACCGCGAGCTCGATGCCGCGCTTGATCTCCATCGGGTTGGCGCCCGCGGTGACGTTCTTGGAGCCCTCGCGGTAGATCGCCTGGGCGAGCACGGTCGCGGTGGTGGTGCCGTCGCCGGCCACGTCGGAGGTCTTCGAAGCGACCTCGCGCACCATCTGCGCGCCCATGTTCTCCAGCGGATCGCCGAGCTCGATCTCCTTGGCGACGGTCACGCCGTCCTTGGTGATGGTCGGCGAGCCGAACTTCTTCTCGATGACGACGTTGCGTCCCTTGGGGCCGAGGGTCACCTTGACCGCGTCAGCCAGCTTGTTGACACCCCGGAGGATCGCGGCGCGCGCGTCCCCGGAGTAGATGATCTGCTTGGCCATGTCTCTAACCTCCTGAATTTACTGAATATTTAGCGATTACCGTTGCCGATGACGGCCAGGATCTCGTCCTCGCGGCAGATCACGTAATCCGTGTCGTCGATCTTGATCTCGCTGCCCGAGTACTTGCCCATCAGGATGCGGTCGCCCGGCTGGACCTCCAGCGGCGTGCGCTTCCCCTCGTCGCTCAGCTTGCCCGGGCCGACGGCGACGACCTCGGCCTCCTGCGGCTTCTCCTTGGCGGTGTCCGGGATGATGATCCCGCCCCGCACCTGCTCCTGCAGCTCAATGCGCTTCACCAGGACACGATCGTGTAGCGGACGGATGTTCACGGCTTTGTACCTCCTTATGGTCGCAAACCGGATTGGATGGGAGTTGTCACGGAGCGGCGGCTGTTAGCACTCGCCCTCGGTGACTGCTAACAGTGTAGGAAGACGGCAAATGCCTGTCAAGGGGGTAGAATCCGCGCATGATGCCGGATACGCGCGTAACCGTCCCTCCGGGAGTGATGTTCCGCGACCTGGACGGAGAGGCGGTCGTGCTCGAGCTCGAGAGCGGCCGCTACTTCGGGCTCAACGAGACGGGCACCCGGATGTGGCTCCTGCTCCAGGAGCACGGCTCCGTGGAGGCGGCCCTGCGCGCCCTGCTGTCCGAGTACGACGTCGCCGAGGAGCTCCTCCGGAAAGAGCTGACGAGCTTCGTCGAAACCTTGAGCTCGCAGCGGCTGCTGCTCGTCTCATGAAGAGCAGGCTGCGCAAGTTATTGGCCCTGACCCGGGAGGAGCGCCGGGCGCTCGCCCTCGCCTGGGCGTACCTCCTGGTTTCAGACCTCGCGCTCCGCATCCTGCCGCTCCCCCGGGTCGAGCGCCTCCTGTCGCGGCTCTCCACCCGCCGCCGGGAGCCGGGGCTGTCCCCCGGGCGCCTCGCGCAGCTCACCGGCATCGCCGCCCGCCATCACCTCCGCCCGATGGTCTGCCTGCCGCAGTCCCTGGCGCTCCAGGCGCTGCTGCGCCGGCAGGGGCTGAGCGCCGAGCTGCGGATCGGCGTCCGGCGCGCCGGCGGCAAGCTGCAGGCCCATGCCTGGGTCGAGCACGCCGGCTCCCCGCTCGGCGAGACCGCGCCGTACCTGCCCCTCGGGCGATCGATGTAAAAACTCCCTCCGCGATTGATCGTTGAGAGTGCTCACCCGGGGAGCACCTCAAAACGCCCGTTCTGCACTTGAAAAATGCACCCTTGAACAAGGTTGACATTTGTCAGTTCTCCCTTGTACTGTCCTGCCAACGAACGTCCAAGAATTTTAACGATTCGTTGTAGCCAGACGCTCCGGTGTATCAGGACCAGTGCGTCTCCACGTCGGGAAAGGGCAGTCCACACTTCAATCCGATGTGGCCCAAAAACCCGGGAGGATGGATGGTGGTGGACCGTAAGTATAGGGGTCTGTGCACATGAGTATTGTTGTTCCGTGCCCATCTCGCGCTACACGTACCCTGCTCCTCGCTCTGCTCGCGCTCACAGGCCCTCTGCGGCCCGCCTCCGCCAGCTACTCCGTCCCCATCCCGTCGCAGCTCCTCCTCACGGTCCGCGAGACCGCCGGCATCGCCAGGAGCGGCGAGGTCGTGCGCTCGGGCGTGCCGATCCCGCGCAGCCTCAACCTGCGCGGCACCGGCGCGCTCGCGGTGGTCGATTCGGCGGGCAAGACCGTGCCCGCCGACTTCCAGGTGACGGCGCGCTGGAACGCGGGCCTCGGCGACACCACGGCCCCGATCCAGTGGCTCCTGGTGACCTTCCCCGCCTCGGTTCCGGCCCGGGGCAGCGCCACGTTCCGGGTGGTCACCAACGGCACGGTGGCGAACCCGGCGCCGGTCCGGCCCCTGCGGCTCACCCAGGCCGGCGACCTGATCACCGTCGATACCGGCGCCGCCGTCTTCCGCTTCGGCGCCGATCCCGGCGCGCTGTTCGATGAGGTCCTGCTCGACAACGGCACGCGCCTGATCGACGGCAGCGGCATGACCATCCGCGCCAAC
>JBJMGZ010000406.1:0-4518 GCA_045807605.1 Thermoanaerobaculia bacterium
ATCTTGGCCTTGAGCAGTAAGCCCCGACAGGGGCGACGGCATGTAGCCCGGGGTCAGGAGCGCCGTAGGCGCGACGACCCCGGGTCATCAGACCCAAAACAATCCAAGCCCCGCAGGGGCGACGGCAGAGGCCCGAGCGCGTGCCGGAGCCCCCCGCCCCGCTGCGGGGCTTACGCCCCGGGCCCATGCCGTCGCCCCTGCGGGGCTCACTGCTCACGGCCAAGATGTGTGTAACGGTATGGGTTGAAACCCCAGGCTTCCGCGGGCCGTTTCCGCGCCCGCACCTGGTCGAACGTGCAGGCCTCGGGCTTCTTGTCCGGGCGCCAGCGCAGGAACTTGGTGCCGTGGCGGAAGCGCCCGCCGGAGAAGTGGTCGTAGCGCACCTCGCAGACCAGGACCGGATCGAGCGGCTCCCATTCCGTCGATCGCCCCTGGGACCAGCGGCTCGGCCCGCCCGGCGCCTTGCCGGTGAAGCCGCGGCCTCCGCGGTGGGGCTCCAGGATCGGCTCCAGCTCCTTCTTCTCGTCGGCGGAGAAGCTCGACGAGAAGCCCACGTGGTCGAGCTGCCCGGCGTCGTTGTAGAGGCCGAGGAGGAGCGAGCCCACCCGGCCGCCCTTCTGCGCCCAGCGGAAGCCGCCGACCACGCAGTCGGCCGTGCGCATGCGTTTGACCTTGACCATGCCGCCGCGCTCGCCCGAGAGATAGGGGGAGTCCAGCCGCTTGGCCACGACGCCGTCGAGGCCCTCGCCTCCTATCCACCTTTCAGCCTCCTTGAGCTTCTGGGTGGCGGGGGAGAGCGTCATCCGCTTTCCCTCCGGGAGCTTGGCGAAGAAGGCCTCCAGCCGCTCGCGCCGCTCTTCCAGGGGAAGCTCCACGAGCGATTTCCCGCGGCCGTCCACCAGCAGGTCGAAGACTTGGAGGCTCGCCGGAGTCTCCTGCGCGAGCTTGCGGATGCGGCTCTCCGCGGGATGGATGCGCTGCAGCAGGTCGTCGAAGGAGTCGGGAATCACGATCTCGCCGTCCACCACGAAGGTCTTGACCGGAAGCTTGCCGAGCGCCTCCACCAGCTCCGGGAAGTAGCGGCCGAGCGGCTGGCCCGCCTTGGACTGGAGGAGCACCTGGTCCCCTCTGACGAAGGCCAGGCAGCGGAAGCCGTCCCACTTGGGCTCGTAGAGCCAGCCGGGACCCTTGGGGATCTCGCCCTCGGACTCGGCTTCCCAGGGCGGGAACGGCGGCTTCACCGGCAGGTCGATCTCCGGGAAGTCGCCTTCCAGGGCTTCGGCAGCGATTGTCTTTTTCGGCGCTTTCTTGGGCTTGGCGGCAGGCATGCCACGGGAGAGGTGCAAAAACGGAGCCTCAAGGTCTCCAGACCGTCACCACCCACCAGCGGGTCTCGTCCTCCAGCTTGAGCGACGGGTCTTCCAGAATCCGCGCCACGCCGAGGCGGACGTCCAGGCCGGGGACGCGCCCCAGGGGGATGGGAGCGATGGACCAGCGCCATTCCAGCCCGGCCAGGGAGAGCCAGTCGCCCCTGGGACCGCCCCGGGACCAGAGGCGATGGCGCTCGAAGAAGATCGGCGCGGGCAGGAAGCCCAGCGTCAGCTCGGCCCTCTGCCCCTCGTGCTCCTCGCCGAGCAGGGTCCCGGCCGGCAGCGCCGGCACGAAGACGCGGCCGGAGAGGGCGCTCTCGGGCAGGAGGCTCGTCTCCGCTCCTCCGAGCTGGAAGAGGTCGAAGGCCTGGCGGATGTCCGAGGAGGTGCCGCGGCGCCAGCTCAGGGAGAGCCGCGTGTCGTCATGGGCCAGGGTGAAGCGGGCGCGGCCGGTGGACCGGGACCAGCCGTCGCCGTCCGTGCTCCCCTGTTCCTGGACCGCGGCGATCCCGGTCTCCAGCCACCAGGAGCCCCGGCGGCGGAAGAGGGCGGCTCCGGCCGAGAGCGAGGCGATCTCCTGATCCAGGGACTCCACCTGGCCGAAGAGGGTCCGGCCGTCGAGCCGCAGCGCGCCGCCGCTCCACCTCCGGTCCCAGCGGGCGGAGAGCTCGGCGCCGCGGCGGTCGAGATCGGATTCGTCTGCCCGGAAGAGATGGAAGCCCACCTCGATTGGCCAGCCCCGCCAGGCCGCGGCGAGCGCTCCCCCCTCGGCCTCGTCGCTGCCGGAAATCGCGCCGAGCGCCAGCCAGTCCAGCCGTCCCACCACGTCGCCGCCCCGCACGCCCAGCTCGAAGGTGCCGCCGGATGACGAGGCGCTGCCGCCGATCAGCGGGAGCAACTCCTGCCGTCCCAGGCCGTAGGGGCGCGGCTCCGGCACCTCGGCCGTCGCGAAAGGCTCGGGCGGAGCCGGGGCGGGAGGACGGATGACAGGGGCCAGCTCGGGGGGTAGATCCGGCAGGGAGGCAGCCCGGCCGGGGACGATCCGGCGGAGATCCAGACCGTCGGGCTCCAGGGATAGATAGAAGAGTCCGTCCGGAGAAGGGGCCGGGGCGAAGGCGGCGCCCGCGGTCCGCGTGACAGGGCCGGGCTCTCCGCCGTCCAAGGGGAAGGCCCAGACGTCGATGAAGCCGCGATCGCCGACCACGGCATAGATGGTGTCCGCGCCCCAGGCCGGCGCCGCCATGGTTCCGCCGCGCGGAGGGGCGAGCGTCCGTTCTTCCCCGGAAGCCAGCTCCCGGATCACCAGCCGCCAGGCGCCCTCCCGGTGGCGGACGAACGCGATGCGCGAGCCGTCGGGAGCGATCCGCGGCCGGTCGTAGACCTCCTCGATCGAGGGCGGCGTGATCTCCTGGACCTTGCCGGTCGCGAGCTCGACCCGCACGAGCTGGGAAAGGCCGTGGCGGTGGCGGACGGCCACGGCCCAGGTGCCGTCCGGAGAAGGATCGGGGAAGCGCAGGTCGGCTTCGCGGGTGATCCGCCGGACCTCGCCGCTCCCGGGAGTCCAGAGGAAGAGGTCGGGGTGGAGGAAGCCCTCGGGGTCCGGCTCGAAGCGGACGAAGAGGAGGGACTCGCCGTCCGGCATCCAGCGCGGCATGGCGGGCTCGACGCCGTCGCCGGCATGGAGGGTGTAGAGCGCCTCCCGGGGGAGCGGCTTCGTGCGCTCGGCGGGGACGTCCTCGGGATCGCGCTCCAGGATCTCCTTGCGGCGCTCCTCCCACTCCTTCTCCGCTTTCTCGTTGGGCTCCGTGGACCAGACGACGAGCCGGTCCGGCAGGTCGCGGGAGCCCAGGACGATCGCCAGGCGCTTGCCGTCCGGAGACACGGCCGGATCGCCCACGTTCCAGGAGAGGTCCTGCCAGAGCTCTCCCTCATGGGCCTCGCCGATGCGCCGCTCGGCCAGTCGCTCGGCTTCAAGGGCTTTCCAGGTGATCTCGGCGCGGAAGCGGTCGTAGAGGTCGGCGGGAGAGTCGCCGAAGACGCCTTCGAAGGCGTCGTCGAAGCTGCGGGCGCGGCGGGCGGTCATGCGAGCCCAGAGGTTGCGCAGGCTCCCCGGACCGGCGCGCTCCTCCAGCCACTCCAGATAGGCCGAGCCCACCAGGTAGGCCATGCTCCCGCCGAGCCAGCTCTGATCGTCATTGGCAAGGCGGCCGTAGCTCGGCAGCTTGCCGGCCTGGGCCCAGCGGCGGAGGATTCCGGCGCGCAGGTCGCTGTTGGGCCTCCCCGAAGCGGTGAGCCGTCCCTCGACCACGGTGGCGTACCCCTCGATCACCCAGCGCGGAGCGCCGAGGACGATGGGGCTCACCGGCACGACGCGGGCGAGAAGCTGGCGCCAGGGGTTGCGCGACGGCCGCAGCAGGTGGACGAGATGGGCCTCCTCGTGCACCACGAGCAGCTCGGACCATTCCGAGTAGTGGCCGATCGTGGACTCCGGCCCCGGCGGGCTGGTCCACAGCACGAGCCGCGGCCATCCGAGGAAGGGCAGGGCCATGCCGTTGGCCTCCGCGACCGGATCGGAGACCAGGACGTCGACGGTCTCCTCCGGCGTGTACCCGATCTCGGCCGCCACCCGCTCGCGGATCGATTCGAGCCGGGCCGCCGACCGCCGCGCCCAGGTCTCGGACTCCGCGGGGTAGTGGACGCGGAAGTGAGGCGTCTCGATCGTGCGCCAGTCGGCGGCGGGGGACTGGGCGAGGACGGGGGCGGCGAGGAGGAGGAGGGCGAGGAGGAAGGACCTCACCCCCTGTCCCCCTCTCCCGTCTCCCTTCCACCCCCCGCCGGGAGAGGGGGGACGTTTCTGGAGCAGTCGTGCCTGACGGAGGCAAGGAGGCCTGAGCTGCGTCCCCCCTCTCCCGGGGCAGGCCGGGCGGGAGATGGGAGAGGGGGACAGGGGGTGAGGTCCTCTCACACCACCTTCGGCGGCAGGTCCCGGGCCATCGGCTCGTCCTGAAAGCCGTGATGCTTGTGGCTGCCGTCGCAGAAGGGCTTGTTGGCGGACTGCCCGCAGCGGCAGAGGGAGACCACGGTCCGCCCTCCCAGGCCGTAGGGTCTGCCCTCGGGATCGACGATCTGGATGTCGTCCCCCTCCACG
>JBJMGZ010000407.1:0-3542 GCA_045807605.1 Thermoanaerobaculia bacterium
ACCTCCCAGACTCCTCGATTCTAACCCCTATTCCTCTTCGAACAGCTTCGAACCGCCCCTCTCCCTGGCCGTCGCCGCGGTACGCCGACCTCATGGCAAAGCTCGTCCAGGCCGGAGCGTCCCCGAGCGCCGGTCCAGAAACTTGACACTGTAGCTTTTTGTAGCTACACTCAGCGGAGTGGTGACTTGGGATGAGCAGAAACAACGAGCCAACCTCCGCAGCCACGGGCTGGATTTCGAGGGATGTGAGGCGGTGTTCGACCATCCTGTCGTTACGAAGGAGGACTCCCGCATGGCCTATGGCGAGCAGCGGATCAACCTGCTCGGCTGGTTGCGGGATCGGGTCGTCCACATGACCTACACGGAGCGCGGGGAGGACCTACACGTGATCTCCCTGCGGGAGGCAACCAAACATGAAGCCCGGTACTACTTCAAAACCATTTCCGATGAAGCCTGAGGAAATCGCCTCTGCAGTTGAGACGGCGCCGGAGCGGGTTCACGATCCGGAATCCCCTTATGACCCCCACGACCCTGCAGCCGTGGAGGCGTTTTGGAAGAATGCTACCGTGCGTCGACCGGGCGAGCGAGGGCCAGGAAGGAAAGCCAAGAAGGTCCTGCTCTCTGTGCGGTACAGCCCAGAAGTCGTGGAGTACTTCAAGTCTACTGGCGGAGGGTGGCAGGGACGAATGGACGAGGCGCTCAAGGAATGGATGGCGACGCATCGCACGGATTGATCGTCATGGCCTGCGGCCTCTTCGCCCCTATTCCTCCTCGAACAGCTCCTCGAACCGCCCCTTGTTGCTGGCCTTCATGTAGGCCTCGCGCGGGGTGATGCGCTTCTGGTCGACCAGGGCCATCAGGGCGTCGTCCATCAACTGCATGCCGGCGGCTTTGCCGCCCTGGATGATGGTCTGGATCATCGGGGTGTTGCCTTCGCGGATGATGTTCGCCAGGCCCGGGGTCTTGAGCAGGATCTCGTTGACCGCGCAGCGGCCCTGGCCGTCGGCGGTGCGCAGCAGGAGCTGCGAGACGATGCCCGCGACCGACTCGGCGAGCGTCGTGCGCACCTGCGCCTGCTCGTCGGCCGGGAAGGCGTCGATCAGGCGGTCGATCGTGTTCGCCGCGCTGTTCGTGTGCAGCGTGCCGAAGACCAGGGCGCCCATCTCGGCCGCGGTGATGGCGAGCGAGATCGTCTCCAGGTCGCGCATCTCGCCGACCAGGATGACGTCCGCGTCCTGCCGGATCGCGGCCCGCAGCGCCGCGCCGAAGCTCTCCGTGTCGGTTCCCACCTCACGCTGGGAGAAGACCGACTTCTTGTTTCTGTGCACGAACTCGACCGGGTCTTCGATCGTCACGACGTGCTTGGCGTAGGTGTTGTTGATGAGGTCGATGATCGCGGCGAGCGTGGTCGACTTGCCCGAGCCCGTGGGACCGGTCACCAGCACGAGCCCCTGCCGGAGATGGGCGAGGCTTTCGATCGCCTTGGGCAGGTTCAGCTTTTCGAGCGGCACGATGTCCTCCGGGATGATGCGGAAGACCGCGCCGGCGCCGTTTTCCTGGCGCAGGAAGTTGGCGCGGAAGCGCGCCACCCCTTCGAAGCCGTAGGCGAAGTCGAGGTCGCCGCAGCTTTCATAGTCGGTCCAGTCCTCTGCGGTGGCGATCTCGCGCAGGATGGCGGAGAGGTCGTCGTGGGAGAGCACCGGCCAGCCCGGCACCGGCTCCAGCGCGCCGTGGACGCGGGTGCGCGGCTCCAGGCCCGCGGCCAGGTGGAGGTCCGATCCCTTGTTGTCCCGCAGGTATTGGAAGAGCTCGTGGATGCGGGGCGCCATGATCGTCTTCCTAGTTGGCGAACTTCGCCGGCTCGTCGGCGTTGCGTGCGGCCTCTTCGCGGGTGATGACCTTGTTCTTGACGAGGTCGGCCAGCGAGGCGTCGAGCAGGCACATGCCGTGGATGGCGCCGGTCTGCAGCACCGATTTGATCTGAAAGGTTTTGTTGTCGCGGATCAGGTTGCCCACCGCCTTGTTGCAGACCAGCACTTCGATCGCCGGCACGCGTCCGCTGCCGTCCGCCTTGACCACGAGCCGCTGCGAGATCACGGCGCGCAGCGATTCGGAGACCATGGTGCGGATCTGTTCCTGCTGCGACGGCGGGAACACGCCGAGGATGCGGTTGATGGTGCGGATGGCGTTGTTGGTGTGCAGGGAGGCGAGCACGAGGTGGCCGGTCTCGGCCGCGGTCAAGGCGAGCGAGATCGTCTCCAGGTCGCGCAGCTCGCCGATGGCGATGATGTCCGGATCTTCGCGCAGGGCGGCGCGCAGGGCGCGGGCGAAGGAGCCGGTGTGGCGCCCGACCTGGCGCTGGTTGACCACGCACTTCTGCGAGCGGTGGATGTACTCGATCGGGTCCTCGATGGTGATGATGTGGTCCTGCCGCGCCTGGTTGATGATGTTGACCATGGCGGCCAGCGTCGAGGACTTGCCGCAGCCGGCCGGTCCGGTGAGCAGCACCATCCCCTGGTGGAAGTTGGCGAAGCGCGCGAGCGTCGCGGGCAGGCCGAGCTCTTCCAGGGTCGGCGGGTTCGGCGGGATGGCGCGGAACACGGCGTCGAGGCCGCGCTGCTGGCGGTAGGCGTTGGCGCGGAAGCGGCCGACGCCGGAGATCGTGTAGGCGAAGTCGATCTGCCCGTGCTCGTCGAGGTCGCGTTGCTGCTCGGGCGTCAGGACCTCGCGGACCAGGGAGTCGGAGAGATCGGGCGCCAGGGCCTCGGGATCGACGTCGAGGAGCTCGCCGTTGCGCCGGAGCTTGATCGGCGCGCCGCAGTGCAGGTGGAGATCGCTCGCCCGCTGGCTCACCGCGTCGGTGAGCAGGGCGTCGAGGCGGCGCGCGGAGTTCCGCCAGCCGGCCTGAGGCGCGGCGGGAGCGGCGGCCGGCTGCGGCGCGGGAGCCGGCTGGGGAGCCGCGGCCGGTGACGCTGCGGGGGCTGCCGCCGGCCCCTGCTGCTGCGCCTTCTGCTTGGCGAGCTCCTTGGCGAGATAGTCGCGCTGGACGGCGCGGAGCTGCTCGAGCTGGCGCAGGTTGAGCACGCCGCGCTCGACCAGGATCTCGCCCAGGCCGCGCAGCCCGCCTTCCTGGCTCCAGGCCGAGGAGGCCTCGGCGAGCTGGTCCTGCGACACGAGCTTGTAGTGGAGCGCGATGCGCCCGAAGAGAGCTTCGTCCTGACCCATCTGCATGTTGCGCCCGAGATTAGAGGAGGAGGCCTTGCGGCGTCAACGGTAGGCTAGAATCCCCGGGACTTTCGATCCTGTCCAAGGAGGCGGTGATGGCAATGAGCGCGGAGCCGGTGAGGGAGGAGAGGGTTTCGTGGGGCCTGGTCCTGGGGCTGGTGCTGTTCGCGCTGGCGCTGCTGGTGGTCCGGGCGCGGCTCGAGCCGCCGGCGCCGCGGGGGGCGGACGCGCCGGCCGCGGAGTTTTCCGCCGCGCGAGGGGTCGAGATCCTCCGGAAGCTCGCCGGGGACGGCAGCCCGCATCCCACGGGGAGCCCG
>JBJMGZ010000408.1:0-10981 GCA_045807605.1 Thermoanaerobaculia bacterium
CATGAAAGGCTGGTACAGCGGCCTGCTCGCCGGCCTCCTCCCCGTCCTGCTCCTCGGCTTCGGCTACAGCGCCCTCGCGGACCGCACCTCCTTCGTGCTCTGGGCGCTGGGATTGGCCGTCGCCTGGGTCCTCCTGCTGCGCCAGGGGATGGAGGCGGGCTTGCGCACGCCGCTGCTCGCCGGATGGCTCCTGCTGCTGCTGGCCGCGGGGCTCGCCGGGTTCGCCTGGCTGGAGTCGAAGCACCATGAATCTTTGGACCTCGGCTTCCGCGCGGTCCTGCCCGGGATCTACCACCCCGCCTTCACCGCGCCGCGCAGCGCCGGGGTGGCCGCGGGGCTCCTGGGCGTGGCGGCGCTGGCGGGGTTCGGCTTGGCGTACTTCAAGAGAGAGGCGCGATGAGGAAGAAGGTCCGTCTGTACCAGGTGGCCAACGCCCGCTCGGGCGACAAGGGGGACGCCAGCAACGTCGGCCTGATCGCCAAGAGCCCGCAGCTCTTCGAGATCATCCGCGAGCAGGCGACGCAAGAGCGGGTCCAGGAGCACTTCCGCGGAGTCTGCCGCGGCAAGGTCGACCGCTACGAGGTGCCCAACCTGCTGGCGCTCAACTTCATCCTCCATGACTCGCTGGGCGGCGGCGGCACCGAGAGCCTGAAGACGGACGCCCAGGGCAAGACCCACGCCCAGGGGCTCCTCCAGATGGAGGTCGAGGTGCCGGAGGAGCTGCTGGAGGGCTTGAGGTGAACGACCGGCCGTACGAGCGGTTGGAAGTCCGGCGCGACCGCGATCTCCTCTGGGTCACCCTGAACGATCCGGACCGGGCCAACGCTCTCTCCCCGGCGCTGATGGAGGAGCTGACCTCGCTCTACCGCAGTCCGCTGCGCTCCGAGGGGATCCGCGCCGTGATCCTCTCCGGGGCGGGCAAGAGCTTCTCGGCCGGGGCCGACCTGCAGCACCTGCGCTCGCTGCTCGACGCGAGCGAGGACGAGAACCTGCGCGACTCGCTGCGCATGCGCGACCTGTTCGAGGCGGTGCTGCGGCAGGACGCTTTGACGATCGCCCTGGTCCAGGGCGCCTGCGTCGCGGGCGGTTGCGGTCTGGCCACGGCGCACGACTTCGTGATTTCTGCGGACGATGCGCGGTTCCTCTACAGCGAGGTGCGGATCGGTTTCGTCGCGGCCCTGGTGGCCACCTACCTGCCGCTTCGCCTGCGCGGCTCGGACATCCGCGAGCTGCTCCTGTTCCCGCGCTTCCTGGAGGCGCGCCAGGCGCTGGAGATCGGGCTCGTCAACCGCGTCTGCCCGGCGGAGGATCTGCGCAACGTCGGCGAGGCGCTGGCCGCGGAGATCCTGGAGACGGCGAGCTCCGAATCGATCGCCCGTACCAAGCGGCTGCTCCTGGACGTGCTCGGCCGGCCGCTCGATCAGGCGCTGCTCCATGCCGCGGGCGTCAATGCCGCGGCCCGGGGCACGGCGGATTGCAAGCACGGCGTCGCGACCTTCCTGGAGACCAAGAAACCTCCTCGCTGGAGGGATTGAGGCGGAGCCGCATGCGCCTGATCCTGTTCGACATCGACGGCACGCTCCTGGAGTGCGGGCGTCAGGGCCGGGAGATCATGAGCGCGACCCTCGACGCGGTCTTCGGTACGACCGGCAGCATCGATCGTTTCGATTTTGCCGGCAGGACCGACCCCGGAATCGTGCTGGACCTCCTCAGGGAGGCCGGCATTGCCGAGCGGGACATCCTGGCCCGCATCCCCGAAGTGAGGGCGAAGTACGTGGCCAGACTGGAGGAGAGTCTCGACGCCCGGCGCATGCGGCTGCTTCCCGGCGTCTCCGCCCACCTGGAGTCCCTCGCGCAGCGCGACGACGTCGTCCTGGGGCTGGTGACGGGGAACTGGGAGCCGGGGGCCCGCACCAAGCTTTCCCGTTTCGATCTGAACCGGTTCTTCGACTTCGGTGCGTTCGGATGCGATGCGGTCGACCGCTCGGACCTGCCGCCCGTGGCCCTGGAGCGGGCGGAGCGGCTCACGGGCCGGCGCTTCCACCCCGAGGAGGTATTGATCGTGGGCGACACGATCCACGACATTTCGTGCGCCCGCGCCCATGGCATCCCGGTGCTCGCGGTCGCCACCGGCCATACGACCGCCGAGACCCTGCGGGAGGGTGGAGCGGATAGGGTGGTGGCGGACCTGACCGAGATCGCGGACTGGTAGGGGCGGCCCTTGTGGCCGCCCTCCGGCCAGGGCGCCCACAAGGGGCGCCCCTACGCCGCTTTCCTCTCGCCCTCGACCGGCCCGCCGGCCCTTGCCCACTCCACCATGCCGCCGGTCAGCTCCACCACGCGGCGGACGCCCAGAAAGCGGAGCGCGAGGCTCGCCGCCCGCATGGCCGGGTCCTCCGGCTCCTGTCCGACGACGATGAACTCGGTCCGGTCGTCCGTGCCCTCCGGCAGCTGGTGGAGCCCCTCGGGCGGCGCAGAGAGGGCGCCGGGGATGTGGCCGCGGTCATACTCCTCCCGCGTGCGCACGTCGACGATCCGGTAAGGAGGAAAGGGCGCGCGGATCCGGCGGCGCACCTCGCCCGCGTGGGTCTTGAAGATCACACCATCGAAATGTGGGTCCATGGGGCCTCCTGGCTGGGGGGATGCTATCCCACCAGGTGCCGGCGGAACCAGCGCTGGGTCGCGTTCAAAGCCTGGATGAGCTGCGGGGTGGGGCCGACGAACGGGTGCCGGGCGCCGAAAGTGTGGTTGGCGCCCCCGATGTGGATCAACTCGCGGAACAGCTCGTGGCTGCCGGAGGAGGCTTCGGCCAGGCGGTCTGCCTCGGAGACCGGGACGCTCTCGTCGTCCTCGCCGTGGACGATCAGCCACGGAGCGCGCACGGCGCGGGCGGCGGCGAGGATGTCCAGGTCATCGCGGGTCTCCAGCTCTTCCAGGAGACCGAGCCCGAGCGCGAGCTGCTGGCCGGTGCGGGCGTTGACCACCGGGAACTGGCCGTCCCGCCGCCAGGCGTTCTTCTGCTCGGGGGTGTAGCGGTCGAAATCGGCCACGGACGCCCAGGTGACCAGGGCGCGCACCGGTTCGCGAGAGGCGGCGAGCACCGCGTTGCCGCCCCCGCGGCTGTGGCCGAAGAGCCCGAGACGGGTGCGGTCCACCCGGCCGGGAGCGAGGGTCTCGCCGGTCGCCTCCAGCACGGCGAGCAGGTCGGCGAGCTCGCGGCCATGGGTGTTGGCCTGGAACGCGTCGGGGTCGGTCACCAGGTCATCCCCGGGGAGCATGCCCGCGCCCGAGAGGTTGAAGCGGATCACGACGAAGCCGCGGTCGGCCAGCAGGGCCGCGAGATAGGGAAAGAACCCCCAGTCCAGGAACCCCTTGAAGCCGTGGCAGACCACCACCGCCGGCCGCTCGCCCGGCTCGTCCGGCAGGTCGATCAGGCCGTGGAGCTTCGATCCGAGCGTGAAGGGGACGGTCGTGCTCATGGCCGGCATTGTAGACTCCAGCCATGAATATGTTGCCCCTCACCGGCGTCCACCGCCGTCTGGGAGCGGAGATCGGCGAGCCGGATGGCTTCCCCGTGCCGCTCCGCTATGGGCCGATCGAGGAGGAGCACCGGGCGCTCAAAGAGACTGCCGGCATCGCCGATCTCTCCTGGCGCGGGCGCCTGGAGCTGCTCGGCGCCGACCGTCTCCGCTTCCTGCACAACTATGTGACCTGCGATGTGAAGGGGCTCGCCCCGGGCGCCGGCGCCTATGGCTTCTTCACCAGCCCGCAGGGGCGCATCCTCTCGGACTCCGTGGTCCTCGCCCAGGAGGACCGCCTGTGGGTCGAGGTCGGCCCGGGCCAGGAAGAGCCGATCGCCGCGCATCTCAAGAAGTTCCTCCTCGCCGACCGGGTGCAGGTCCGGAGCCTCGACGACATGCTGCCGATCGTGGTCCTGGGACCCCAGGCCGAGGCGGTCCTCGGAGCCGATCTCTCTTCTCTGGCAGCCGCGTGGAGCCACGGCCGGATCGCGGTCCACGGCACCGAGGTGGAGCTCCAGCGCCGGGGTCTTGCCGGGGCTCCCGCCTGGACGCTGTGGGTCTCGGCCTCGGTGGCGGCGGCGCTGGTCGAGCGGTTGATCTCGGAAGGAGCGCGGCCCGTGGGGTTCGAAGCCCTGGAGGCGCTGCGCGCGGAGGCGGGCATCCCCCGCTTCGGCCGGGACTTCGGCCCGGACAACTTCCCCCAGGAGACCGGCATCGAGGAGGCGGTCAGCTACACGAAAGGCTGCTACCTGGGACAGGAGGTCGTGGCCCGCATCCACTACCGGGGGGGCGTGCAGAACGTGCTGCGGAAGCTGGTCTTCGAGGGGATCGAGCCCGCTCCGGGCGTGGCTCTGCTCCACGACGGGCGCGAGGCGGGGAAGGCCACGACGGTCGTAGGTTCCATGGGGCTGGGAATCCTCCACCGCCGCGCGGCCGAGCCGGGAACGAGGGTGGAGGTGGAGGGCGGGGGCTCCGCCCTCGTCACACCGTGAAGGACGAGCCGCAGCCGCAGGTGCCCTTGGCCTGCGGATTGATGAACTTGAAGCCGGCGCCGGCCATGCCCATCACGTAGTCGACCGTGGTGCCGTCGAGATAGCGGGCGCTGACCGCGTCGACGTAGATCGTCAGGCCGCTCTGCTCGTAGATCCAGTCGTTCTCGCGCGCCTCGTTCTCGAAGTCGAGGGCGTATTCGAAGCCGCTGCACCCGCCGCCGCGCACCGCGATGCGGAGGCCGTGCGCGGCGTCGATGCCCTCCTGCTCGCGGGTGATCTTCACCATCTCGGCCGCCTTGGCGGTCAAAAGGACGGGAGTGTCCGCCTGGGGGGCCGCGGGGGTGTTCTCCGGGGTCGGCTGGATCGGCTGCGTATTTTCCATGATGCGTCTCCTCCACTGAGGGAACAGGTAAGGCCGGGAGGGAATTTCGCCCCCCTGCGATAGGATAACCCCGTGCTGCGGGCCATCCTCTTTGACTTCAACGGCGTCCTCGTCGACGACGAGCCGGTCCACCTGGAGATGTTCCAGCGCGTGCTCGCCGAGGAGGGGTTCGCGCTCACGGCCGAGGAATACTACCGCGATTACCTGGGCCTGGACGACCGCGGGTGCTTCGCCGCCGTCCTCCAGAAGGCCGGCGAGCCGGCCACGGTCCCCCGCCTGATGCGCCTGATCGCGCGCAAGGCCAGCTACTACCAGGAGCGCATGCGCCAGAGCGGCTACCCGTTCTTCCCCGGCGCCGCCGAGCTGGTGCGGGAGCTGGCCGCCGCCGGCCGCATGCTCGGCATCGTCAGCGGCGCCCTGCGCGAGGAGGTGGAGGGAGCGCTGCGCCAGGCCGGCCTCGCGGACCGCTTCAAGCTCCTGGTGACCGCCGAGGACGTGAGCGAAGGCAAGCCCGATCCGGAGGGCTACCGGCGCGCCCTCGACGGGCTCAACTCCCTGCCGCCGCTGCCCGAGCGCCTGTTCCACCCGCACGAGGTGCTCGCGGTCGAGGACAGCCCGGCCGGCCTCTCGGCCGCCGCCGACCTCGGACTGATCACGCTGGGCGTGGCCCACACCTATCCGCCCGAGCGCCTGCGCGCCGCGGACGCGGTGGCCGGGAGCCTTCAGGGGATGACGGTCGAGCGGCTGGAGAAGCTCCTCGCCGAGGCGAGCCGCAGGTGAGCCTGGACCCCGGGGTCAGGCGCCAGGCCGAACAGTACGTCCGCCCGCTCTACGCGGGGCTCGACGGCGTCCAGACCTTCGGCCAGGTGGAGCGGCTGCGCACCCGCAGCGCCGCGATCCGCGGCGAGACGCCCATCGAAGAGGACCTCCTGGACCTCCTGCTCCTGTTCCAGGGCGTCGTCGACCGCCTGGGCTCCCTGGCTCCGGGAGGCCGGCTCGACCTCTTCCTCAAGAGCGTCGGGCTCGCGGACGATCTGGCCCGGCGGGTGCGGGCCGGGCTCGGGCGGCTGCGGGAAGACCCGCGCGGACCCGAGGAGGAGCTGGTGCACGACGCCCTGCTCCTGGAATCGGCCGGCGTGGCCGCCACGGCCGAGCGGCTCATGGCGGCGGGCAGGAAGCGGACGCCCGTGGCCCGTGCCCTGGCGCAGCTCGATCCCGGTCCGGCCGCCGAGCGCTATCGCACGCCGCGCGCGGGAGCGCTCGGTGCCGAGAGGCGGCGGGAGGCTGAAAAGTGGATCGAGGAGCTGAGGAGGAAGGTGGCGGAGGAGGGTCTTCCGTAATGTAGGGGAGGGGTTTACCCCCTCCCGGGCGGGGGCAAGCCCCGCCCCTACATAGAGGAATCAAATCAGTTGATCGGGAGCCTGCCCCCGAATCCCTCTTCATAGCTGTGGAAGAAGCCGACCGCCTGCTCCGGGAAGCGCCAGCAGTAGTAGCCGTCGCCGCTGTCCCAGTCGACCAGCCAGAGACCCTTGACCTCGCAGCCGATCGAGCTCACCTGCTTCGCCCACGAGCTCACGATCTGCTGGTACTCGTCCTCGATCTCCTCGCGGCGGTCGTCCATCTCCTCGCGGCTCGCCATCGTCGTCGTCAACGCTTCGATCCGGCGCACCGCCGCCGCGGTCAGATCGCGCACGACCGGGAACGTCGACAGAGCTTCGTCATAAGAGAAAATCCTTTTACCGTGGCGCTTCTGTGGCATAAGAAACAGATTGTACCAGAGTCGCTCCTGCGGTAGATTGAAGCCGGTGAACATCAAGGACAGCCCAACGGAGCGCATCCTGGGAGCCTTGGGGCCCAGAGGCCATGTCGAGGTCATCGCCGGCGGCATGTTCTCCGGCAAGAGCGAGGAGCTGGTCCGGCGCCTGCGCCGCGCGGCGATTGCCCGCCAGCGGGTGCAGGTCTTCAAGCCCGGCTCCGACAACCGCCACGATCCCTGCCTGCTGGTCACCCGCGACAACCGCGAGCTGGAGGCGGTGAGCGTCACGTGCAGCTGCGAGCTGCGCCAGAGGCTCGATCCCGCGGTCGAGGTCGTGGGCATCGACGAGGCGCAGTTCTTCGATCTCGAGCTGGTGGACCTGGTGAGCGAGCTGGCCGACCGCGGGTTGCGGGTGATCGTGGCCGGCCTGGACCTCGACTATCTCCGCCGGCCTTTCGGGCCGATGCCGCAGCTCCTCGCCCTGGCCGAGTACGTGGACAAGATGCACGCCGTCTGCATGCGCTGCGGCGAGCCGGCGTGCTACAGCCAGCGCACGGCGGGCGGGAGCGAGCAGCTCCAGGTGGGGGATACGGAGTCCTACGAGGCGCGTTGCCGGAGCTGCTTCGAGCCGTTCGCGCCCGGGACGTAGGGGCGGCCCTTGTGGCCACCCTCCGCCCTACGTTTCGTCCCGGTTCACGTCGAGAGGCACCGGCTGGTTGTTCTGATCCACGTGGACGTAGACCACCTCGGCCTCGGTGACCTTGACCCGGCCCGAGCCGCGGGTGCGGCGCTCCGCTTCGACGATCACCCGCACGGTGATCGAGGTCCGGCCCAGGCGCGCCGTCTCGGTGTAGAAGCTGACCAGGTCGCCGACGAAGACCGGGGCGTGGAAGACCACCTCGCGCATGGCCACGGTGACCAGGCGGCCGGTGATGTGGCGATGGGCCTCCACCGCGCCCGCGAGGTCGATGTGGGAGAGGATGATGCCGCCGAAGATCGTGCCCAGGGCGTTCGTGTCCTTGGGCATCATGATGACCCGGATGGCGGGCTGCGTCGGTCCGCTGCTGGCGGTCGGGTGGTCCATGGGCCGTCATGGTATCCTAAGGCTCGCCTCGCGAGCCGTTTAGCCGCGACCGTTTTTACCCAGGACAGATGCCGGAATCGGGTCCCCTCCCTTCGCTGACAGGCTCTCCGGGGCCGACCGACGCCATGCTCCTGCGGCAGGTCCTGGAGCGGCGTCCGGAGGCGCTCGCCGAGCTCTACGACCGGCACGCGCCCACCCTCCTCGCCCTCGCCCGGCGCATCCTGGCCGGTACCTCCGATGCCGAGGAGATCCTGCAGGAGGTCTTCCTCCACGTCTGGAACAACGCCTCCCGCTACGACGCGGCGCGCTCGTCGGTCTCCACCTGGCTGGTGCTGATCACCCGCAGCCGGGCCATCGATCGTCTGCGCAACCGCAAGGTCGTGGAACGGGTGCACGAGGCCGCGCACCAGGAGGAGCGGACCGGGCATGCATCCCCCGAGGGGGTGGAATCCGTATTTTTCAGAGAGAGGCGCCAGCGGGTGAAATCCGAGCTGGACAAGCTGCCTCCCGAGCAGAAGCAGGTCCTGGAGATGGCCTTCTACGAGGGCCTCTCCCAGAGCGAGATCGCGGACCGCGCGGGCCTGCCGCTGGGCACGGTCAAGACGCGGACGCTGCTCGCCATGAAGAAGCTGCGGGGCGCCCTGCGCTCCGACATCAGGGAGCTTTTGTGAACGTGGATACCGCAGAGGACCGCACCATCCTGGCCATGCTGGAGGCGCTCGAAACGGGCGCCGGCGAGCCCCCTGTGCCTGTCGGCGAGGCCACGGAGACGGCCGAGATGATGGCGCGCCTCTACACGGAGGTGCTGGGGCTGGTCCCCTGCGGGCTGGAGCCGGCGGTCCCCCGGCCCGAGGTCCGGTCGCGTCTTCTGGCTGCAGTCCGCGGCGACGAGACCCTGCCCGGGGACGAGACCCAGGAGATGGAGCCCCGTCCCGCCCCGCCGGTCCAGCCGGCGCCGCTCCCACGCCCAGCCATTTCGCGTGAGATGCCGGCCGCGCCCCGGGTCGCCCCCCGCCCGGGCATGCTGCCGCGGCGGCGGAGCGTCTGGCCGATGGCCCTGGCTGCGTCGCTGATCCTCGCCCTGGGCGGCCTCTGCGGCTGGCTCTTCCTGCGTCAGGCGCGCATGGAGGAGACCATCGCCAGCCTGGAAACCCGACTGGCCACCGAGCGGCGGGAGGCGGAGCAGTCGGTCGCGGGGATGCGGGCCGCGATGGAGCGGATGCGGGTGAACTTCGCGCTGGTGACGGCGCCCGCGGTGAAGGTGAGCCCGCTGCGGCCGGTGGACCAGCAGAGCCAGGCCCGCGGCATCCTCTTCGTGGCCGCCGACAACCAGCACTGGTACCTGGCGGTCCATGACCTTCCACCGGCCCCGGAGGGCCGCAAATATCAGCTCTGGTGGGTTGCCGAGGAGGGGACGGTCAACTGGGGTGCCTTTGACCCTGCCGCCGGCGAGAAGGTGGAGCTCTACTCGGAGACCATGCCCGAGGGCACTCGGGATGTGTTGATCACCCTGGAGCCCGGTCGCGGTGTCTCGCAACCGACCGGCCCGAAGGTCCTCCGGGCGGCCGGGGTCTATCAGCTTTAAGAAATCCGAGCCCGCCGCTCGAGGACCTTCACCCGCTTGTCCAGGTCCCTGTAGCCACTCTGGATCAGCGACTTCACGTCGCTGAACTCCCGCGCGACCTCCACCTTGGAAGCATCCATCTTCTCATTGGCCATGATCACGCCTTCGGCCACCTGCTGGATGTCATCCCGCAGGCGCTCGACCTTCACATCGGTCAGGCGGAGCTGCTCGTCCATCTGGCCGAGTCTCTTGTCCATCTAGTCGAAGCGTTGAGAGGTCTCCTCCCGGAGCCCCTGGATCTGCTGGTCAAGCCCTTGGATCTGCTGGGAAGTCTCCTCCCGAAGCCCTTGGAACTGCTGGGAAGTCTCCTCCCGAAGCCCTTGGATCTGCTGGGCGGTTTCGCGAAACCGTTCGTCGAGATAGGCGATCAGTTCTGGGTCCATGCGCTCTCCGTAATGTCCAGGGGATAGAGGCTAGCATGGTCCCTCGCATTGACGGAAGCCCCTTTGCCTCCTTCCACCGGCACATCGTGTGCAATATGCCCTCGGCATGACGGTTGCGCTGGAACGGCGGGAAGCGGAGCTGGAGGAAGACCGGGGACCCGAGCCGCTGCCCGCGGCCCTGCTGACCCGCGAGTGGCTGGTGACCAACGGCCTGGGCGGCTACGCCTCCGGCACCTTCTCCGGCGTGGCCACGCGCCGCTATCACGGGACGCTGATCGCGGCCCTGCCGGCGCCTCTCGGACGGACCCTGATGCTCGGCCAGCTCACCGAGGTCCTGCGCCTCCCGGACGGCACCATCATCCCCCTGGGCGGCGAAACCGGACATGTCGGGGAGCTCCGGCTGGAATCCGGGCTCCCGGTCTGGCGCTACGAGGCCCACGGCCACGTCCTGGAGAAGCGGGTCTTCCTGGGGCACCTCCAGAACACCGCCTATGTCCTCTACCGCCTGGCCGAGGGGAGCGGGATCGTGCGCCTGGAGATGCACCCCACGATCCACTTCCGCGGCCACGACGAGCCGGTCTCGAAGCCCCTGGCCGCGCCCTTCGTCCTCACTCACGTGGGGGACAGGTACGAGATCTGCGGCTCCGATCCCCGCCTGCCGTCCCTGCGCCTGGCGCTCGAGGGCGCCAATCCCACCTTCACCGTGGCGGGCCGCAGGATCCCGGGGGTGCGCTACGAGGTCGAGAGGCGCCGGGGATACGACTGGACCGGCGATCTCTGGTCCCCGGGGTTCTTCAGCGCCGACCTGGCCGCGGGGGGGAGCGACGGGGCCAACGCGGCGGAGGCCGCGCTGATCGCCTCGGTGGAGAGCTGGGAGACGATGCGCGCCCTCTCCCCGCGGGAGGCCCTCCAGGCCGAGCTGGAGCGCCGCGGGCGGCTCGCCGGGGCGGCCCGGGACGGCGTCGCGGCCGAGCTGTGCCTCGCCGCCGATTCGTTCGTGGTCACCCCCGGCCGGGCCGAGGACGCGGCGCGGGCGCGCGCCGCCGGCGACGAGGCGCGCAGCCTCATCGCCGGCTACCCCTGGTTCACCGACTGGGGCCGCGACACGATGATCAGCCTCGAAGGGCTGACCCTCACGACCGGCCGCCACCTGGAGGCCGGCTGCATCCTGCGCACCTTCGCCCGGCACGTGCGGGACGGCCTCATCCCGAACCTCTTCCCCGAGGGCGAACGCGAGGG
>JBJMGZ010000409.1:0-2675 GCA_045807605.1 Thermoanaerobaculia bacterium
CCCAGGCGGTGAGGAAGGCGGCGAGCGTCGCGCCGAGATCACCAGCAAGGTAGGCCCCCGACGTCGTGCGATGTCGTTGCTGGATCAAGAGAGAGCGACCCTCCGGTCGGAATGGAACCGAGATCGCAGCAGGGCTTGAATACGGTGCGTGAACCGCGTGGAGGCGAACGACTCCGCTCTGCTGCGTAAGTCCAAGAGATTGAATCCGATCCGCGCGGCTTTGTCAATCGCCTCCGCCAGGTCGGCGGTGCCCCCCCAGTCGGGGTAGAGGTGGCCGTGCCGGCCGTCCTCGACCACGTCCAGGATGCCCCCCTTGGCCACGGCCACCACCGGAGTGCCGCAGGCCAGGGCCTCCACCGAGGCGATGCCGAAGTCCTCGACCCCGGGCTGGAGGAAGAGCCGGGCGCCGCGATAGAGATCGCGCAGGCGCTCCCGGTCCACGGTGCCGAGCAGGCGGGTGCGGGGGCTGCCGAGGTCGCGCAGGCGCTCGGCCTCCGGGCCGTCCCCCACCACCACCAGCTCCAGGCCCAGCCGGTCGCAGGCGGCGATGGCCATGTCCACGCGTTTGTAGGGGGCCAGGGCCGAGACCATCAGGCAGTAGCCCCTGTCTCCAGTACTGCCGATACTCGTCGACGGTCCCGGGGTGAAGTAGTCGGTGTCCACGGGCGGATGGATGACCTCGGCGTCGCGGCCGTAGTAGGAGCGGATGCGGCGCTCCACGAAGCTCGAATTCGCCACGTAGAGGTTTACGCGCGAGGCCGAGGCCGCGTCCCAGGAGCGCAGGCCGGAGAGCATCAGCCCGCGCGCCCGCGCCTTGAGGCCGGTGCGGTCGGGGAAGTAGACGTGCTCCTGGTCCCAGGCGTAGCGCATGGGCGTGTGGCAGTAGCAGACGTGCCAGGCGTCCGGCGAGGGGATGACCCCCTTGGCCACGCAGTGGCTGGAGCTGATGATCAGGTCGTACGAGGTGAGGTCGAACTCCTCGATGGCGGCCGGGAAGAGCGGCAGGTAGCGCCGGTAGTGCTCGCGCACCCGCGGCGCCCTCTGGAGGAAGCTGGTGTGGATCGGATGGCTCTCCAGGGCCTTGCTGACCGTGCCGGGGAAGTGGAACAGGGTGAAGATCGGCGCCGCGGGGAAGAGGCCGCCCAGGATCTCGAGCACCTTCTCGCCGCCGCGCATGCCGGTCAGCCAGTCGTGGACCAGGGCCACGCGCAGCTCGCCCGGGAAGCTGGAGCGTGTGCGGGAGGGATACATTCAGCTCCCTCCCCCCGCCCGGATCGGAGTGGGAGTCGGAGCGAGCCCGCGCGACTGGATGGCCGAGATGTAGACCTCCAGCGTCTTCCTGGCCGTCTGGCTCCAGCGGAAGTCCTCGGCCCGGCGCAGTCCCAGCTTGGCCAGGCTGTTGCGGTGCTCGGGGTCGGTCATGCAATGGGCGATCGCCTGCGCCATGCCCTCGACGTCGAGCGGATCGACGAGATGGGCATACCCTTCAGCCAGCTCTTTCAAGGCCGAGGTGTTCGAGGTGATCACGGTCACGCCCGAGGCCATGGCCTCCACCACCGGCATGCCGAAGCCTTCGTAGAGGGTGGGATAGAGGAAGAGCGTCGCGCCCTGGTAGAGCGCGGGCAGCGCCTCGGGCGCCACCTTGCCGAGCAGGCGGACGTGGTCGCCGACGCCCAGGTTCGCCGCGCGCTGCCGGGTCTTGAACTCCGAGCCGCTGCGCTCGCCGATGCAGACCAGGGGAGCGTCGAACGGGGCGATCTCGCGGGCGAGGGCGTAGGCCTGGATCACCGTGTCCAGGTTCTTGCGCTTGGGCGCCGGGTTGCCCACGAAGAGCAGGTACGAGCGCTCCAGGCCCAGGTCGCGCCGCCAGCGCTCCAGCTCCTCGGGGGAGAGCTTCTTGCGGAAGACGTCCTCGACGCCGTTGTAGATCACCTCGGCCTTGCGGCCGTCGACGTCGAAGTGCTTCACCAGGTCGGAGCGCGTGTTCTGGTTGACGGCGATCAGCCGGTCGGCGCGCGAGAGGCTGCGGCGGATCATGCGCTGGGCATACAGGAAGGCCAGCCGGCTGGGCAGGAACTCGGGGTAGAGGAGATGGACGATGTCATGGATCGTCACCACGACCGGCGAGCCCACCCAGGCGGGGAGCACGTAGTGCGTCGAGTGATAGAGGTCGAGCCCGCTGCGCCAGAGCTGCCAGGAGAGCGCGAACAGCTCGCGCACGGAGTAGACCGGCGAGCTTTCGAAGCTCGGACGGAAGTTGTCCGGCAGGTCGCGGAAGACCTCCCGGTCCTGGGGATGGGCGATGAGGACATAGCGGTTCTCCGTGTCGAGCCGCGCCAGATGCCGCATCAGGTTGCGGATGTACGGTCCGATCCCGAGGTCCTGGATCTTGCGGGCGTCGAGACCGATCGTATAAGGCAAGAAGAAAGCTCCAGCGCGTAGGAGTGGGACGGGAAAGTCGCCTGGGTCCCGTAACGGAGAATACAAGACAGCGTCTGCGTTTTGCGGCCAGGATTCTACACCAAAGCAACCCGAAAAACCTCTTCCAAATCGGCCGCGGTGCGCTCCCAGCGGAACTTTGCCGCCTGTTCGAGGCCGCGGCCGCGCAGCTCTTCCCGCCGCGCCGGGCTGTCCAGCAGGTTGCGGATCGCCGTCATCAGCTCGCCGGGATCGCC
>JBJMGZ010000410.1:0-12164 GCA_045807605.1 Thermoanaerobaculia bacterium
GGGCGAGGTCGCGGGACGCCCGGCCCAGGGCGCCCGCCCCGGCGCCGAGCGCGTGCGTGGCCTTGTCGCGGGCCGTGGCCCGGCGGCGGCGGCCCCGCTCGGGATCGAGCAGGTACATCAGGCTCGCCCAGATACCCAGCCCCCCCAAGAGTGTCCATTGCTGGCGACGTTCCATAGGCACCTCCGGTGGAGGGGGGTGCAAGGGGCGTACCGGAAAGGACAAAGGACCAAAAGGACGCAAACGACCTAAAGGACAGATCGGAGCTCGTCTCCGGGTCCTTTACGTCCTTTGAGTCCTTTTGGTCCTTTTCCGGTGAGTCCCTATTCCGTGACGATTCTTACCCCGCCGTTCGTGCTGCGCACGAACAGCTTTCCCCCGCCGCCGTTGATGTCGCCGGTGAGCGACCTGCGGGTCTTCTCTCCGCCCTCGACCTCCAGGTCGGAGTGGATGCCGCCGTTCGAGGTGGCGATGTCGACCGTGGCTCTGAGGTTTTCGGGGAGCCGCAGGGTGACGCCGCCGTTCGTGGTGCGGAGGGAGATGTCGCCGTCCACCTCGGCGAGCTCGGCGGTGATGCCGCCGTTGGTGGTGACGCCGTCCAGGGTACCGGCCGCGTTGACCACGGTGAGGCCGCCGTTGGTCGAGCGCAGGCGGAGGTTCCCCTGGACGTCCTCGACCGAGACGCCGCCGTTCGTGGTCGTCAGGTCGGCCCGGCCGCGGGTGCCGACGAGGCGCACGCCGCCGTTCGTGCTCTCGAGATCGGCCACCAACTGCCGCGGCGCCTTGATCTTGTAGGTGACGCTCATGTTGACGCTGCTGCCGGAGAGCCAATCGAAGAAGCCGTCTCCCTCCTTGGGCATCCGGGTCGCGATCCGCACCGCGCCCGCGGATGGCTGCACGTCGATCGTGATCTTCTTCAGAGCCTCGCGGGCCCGCTCCGTGCTCTCGGCCTTGGCCTGCTTGATGGCGACGACCTGAACCTCGTTGCGGTCCCAGGCCTCGACGGTGATGCCGCCGTTGCGGTTCTCCACGCGCAGCTCGCCGCCGGCCTTGAGGGCATAGCTCTTCTGGAAGGTCTCCTTGACGGTCTCGGCTGCCCGGGCGGGCGATGTCCAGGCCAGGCCCATGCCGGCGATGCCGGCGATAAGGGCCAGGACGGGGATGCTCAGTCTCCGGATGTTCATGTGCTCTCCTCCTTCCCAATCCCCTACGAGCGCCGCGGCCGAAAGGTTCCAGGCATCTTTCTTGCGCGGGAAACGTTATAGCCTCTACCCATGGAGGAGGTGGGCGTGGCAGGACATCAGGAGACCGACGACCTCAAGCTGCTGCTGACGGTGATGCCGCCCCGGGTGCGGGAGCCGATCGAGAGGCATCCGCGCAAGGCGGACCTGATCGAGATCGTGCTCGACCTCGGCCGCCGGCCCGAGGTGCGCTTCCCCCAATCGGGCGAGGACATCGCGAGCGACCCGGTCGGCCGCGAGGACCTCGCCTACGTGCTGGATCGCATCGGCCGCTTCGGCAAGGACAACCGCGCCGGCATCGAGCGCACCCTGCACCGCATCTCCGCCATCCGCAACCGGGTCGGCGACGTGGTCGGCCTCACCTGCCGGGTCGGCCGCGCGGTCTATGGCACGGTGGACATCCTGCGCGACGTGATCGAGGCCGGGGAGTCGATCCTCCTGCTCGGCCGCCCGGGCGTGGGCAAGACCACGCTTCTCCGGGAGGCGGCGCGCGTCCTGGCCGACGAGCTGAGCAAGCGGGTCGTGGTCGTGGACACCTCCAACGAGATCGCCGGCGACGGCGACATCCCGCACCCGGCCATCGGCCGCGCCCGGCGCATGCAGGTGCCGGCGCCGGAGCAGCAGCACGGGGTGATGATCGAGGCGGTCGAGAACCACATGCCGCAGGTGATCGTCATCGACGAGATCGGCACCACGGCGGAGACCCAGGCGGCGCGCACGATCGCCGAGCGCGGTGTGCAGCTCATCGCCACGGCGCACGGCAACACGCTCGAAAACCTGCTCCAGAACCCGACGCTCTCCGACCTGGTCGGGGGCATCCAGGCCGTCACCCTCTCCGACGAGGAGGCGCGCCGCCGCGGCACGCAGAAGACCGTGCTGGAGCGCAAGGCGCCGCCGACTTTCGACGTGCTCATCGAGATCCAGGAAAAGGACCGCCTCGCCGTCCATCACGAGGTCTCCGAGGTGGTGGACAAGCTGCTGCGCGACATCCCGCCGCGGCCGGAGATCCGGGTGCGGCGCGACGGCGGCGAGGTCGAGATCCACGAGCCCGTCCAGAGCTCGCTGCCTCCGGCCGTTCCGGCCCCGCGCAAGCGCAGGCTGAAGGATGCTAGGGATGTGCCCAATCCCTGGGAGGCGCGCGAGGCGCGGACTGCCCGGGAAGCGGCCCGCGAGGTGCGGGAGGCGCCCTTCCCGGTCCAGCACGCCCGCCCTCCCAAGGGCAAGGCGGTGCGGGTCTTTCCCTACGCGGTGTCGAAGAGCAAGCTCGAGCGGGCCATCCGCAAGTTCCGGCTGCCGCTGCTGATCATGGACGACCTCGACGAGGCCGAGATGGTCATCACGCTCAAGGCGCAGGAGCGCCGCCAGCCGCGCCGGCTGCGCGACGCCGAGGCGCGCGGGGTGCCGGTCTTCATCATCAAGAGCAACACCATCGCCCAGATGGAGAACTTCCTGAGCGCCCACTTCGGCGCGACCGAGCCCGGCAGCAACGACGAGGCCGCCCTGCGGGAGGTCGAGGAGGCGGTGGACGAGGTGCGCGGCGAGGGCAAGCCCGTGGAGCTCGCGCCGCAGGGCAACTACCTGCGCCGGCTCCAGCATCAGCTCGTGGAGCGCTTCGGCCTGGTCTCCGAGAGCCGGGGAGAAGAGCCCTACCGCCGGGTGGTGATCTTCCCGGGGTAGGGCGCGCCTCTCAGCCCGCCGACGGCTTGCCCATGTCGGCGAAGAACTTGCCCAACGCGGCCATCACCATGCGCTCGATGTCGGCCTGGGTGGGATTTGCCGGGGAGGCCGGCTCCTGCTCCTCGGGCGCGCCCGGCTCCCTGTCCTTGCCCGGGTGGAGCTGCTCCAGGAGCCGCTGGAGGCGCCACGCGTCGCCGCTCTCCTCGTCGCGCTGGGGATAGGCCGCGCGGAAGAACCGCGAGGGCGGGAAGCCGATCACTTCGCAGACATCCAGCACATGCTTGATCTTAAGCTCGATGCCGCCGCTGAACAGCCGGCTGAGGCTGCCGCTGCTCAAGCCGAGCTTGCGCTCGACCTCGCGTTGGGTGACGTTGGAGAACTTGACCGCAGCAGACAAGAGATTTGTGAGTCGCACGACCTCGTCTTCGTTCATAGTGCCGATAGCCTACTTCATTCCTGAAGGGCATGCCAGATCGGGCCGCGAAGACCCGGAAAACTGACACCACGATCGCCCCTATCGCTTGCGAGCTATGACGAGGGTCTGGCAGATCTCGGGGTACGGCCGCTCCGTGACGACGTCGAATCCGGCCTCGTCCAGCCAGCGGCGATGGTCCGCGGCAGGGTAGGCCATGCCGCTGCCGCTCGCCGAGGCCACGAAGTAGACCGAGGACTTCACCGCCTGCAGCGGTCCGGTCTCGTCGTCGGTCGCGGTCATCGTCCAGAGGAAGACGCGCCCTCCCGGCTCCAGGGCGCGCTGCACCTTGCCGTAGATCTCCTGGATGCGCTCCGGGGCGAAGATCTCGACGAAGTGGGAGAGGAGCACGGCGTCGAAGCCGCCAGGGAGCTCCTCGGCGAAGATGTCGCCGGGATGGAAGCTCACCCGGTCGGACATCCCCTGCCGGCGGACGTTCCCGGCCGCCTTGTCGCAGACCGTGGGCAGGTCGAACAGGGTGCCCTGCACGCCGGGGTTCTTCGCCAGCAGCCGCATCTGCACCGAGGCGTTGCCGCCGCCCATGTCGAGCAGGCGCCGCACGCCCTCCAGGTCCCCGGGCTCGAGCTCCAGGTTGTTGATCTTGGAGAACTCGGCCATGGCCTTGTGGAAGAGCTCTTCGAGCGCCTTGTCCTCGGCGAAGGCCTGATAGAGGGTCTTCGTGTCGTCGTACCCGAGCGCCCGCAGCCCCACCGGGCGGCCGGCGCGGATCGAGTCGAGCAGCAGGTTGCACGTCTTCTGCTGCACCTCGCGGGTGAAGCGCACGAAGCCGAGCATGCAGAAGCGCGCCCCGTCTACCAGGTAGGTGGAGGACGCCGGGGTGTTGCGGTAGGAGCCGTCCGTGCTGCGCTCGGCGAGCCCCGCCTCGCAGCAGCCCAGGAGCAGGATGCGCACGCCGTGGCCGGAGATCCCGCAGTGCTCGGCGATCTGCTCGACCGTGGCGGAGCCCGCCTGCTCCAGGTAGGTGAACAGACCCAGCTCGCACGACGCGGTCAGGATCTCCGTCCGGATATAGCCGTTCAGGCTCTCTCCCAGCACCATCCAGGGGCTCGGCCCGGTTGTCACAGGTCTACCTGCCTTTCTCGGAAAAGTCGGGGCAATCTACCATGAAACCTTCTGCGGCGGGCTGCGTAGATCCCCGTTGACAGCCAACTACCCGGGTAGTACTATCTCGGTAGTTGAAGGGGAGAGACGACATGGATGAAACGGAATCCCATCACCTCGGAGATCTGCAGCTCGCCATCATGCGGATCCTCTGGAGCCGGGATGAGGCGAGCGTGGCGGACGTGCACGAGGCGCTGGAGCCCGAGCGGGGGCTGGCGCTGACGACGATCGCCACGATGCTCGCGAAGATGGAGAAGAAGGGTGTGGTCGACCACCGGGCCGAGGGGCGGCGGTTCATCTACCGCCCGACGGTGAGCGAGGGCCAGGTGCGGCGGTCGATGGTGACGGACCTGACGTCGCAGCTCTTCCGGGGCGACGTGTTCGCCCTGGTGAACCACCTGTTGTCGGAGCACGAGATCGATTCCCGGGAGCTGGACCAGCTCCGCGGCCTCATCGCGGCCAGAGAGAAGGAGGACCGGTGATGTTCGAGAACCTGATGAACCAGGCCCCGGCCTGGCTGCTGACCTACGCCCTTCACAGCACGCTGTTCCTCGGTCTCGCCTGGCTGGCGTCGCAGCGGCTCGCCGGCCGCCGGCCGCGGCTGGAAGAGGCGATGTGGCGCTTCGCCCTGGTGGCGGCGCTGGCGACGGCCACGGTCCAGCTCGCCGCCGGCTGGGAGCCGGTCGCGGGCCGCTGGGCCCTCGGCTCTCCGGCTGCTTCCTCGGTGTCCGCCGCCAGCGTCGAGGCGGTTTCCCGGCCCCTGCCGGCGGCTTCCAGGCCGCTGCCCAGGGCTCTGCCGGCCCCGTCTGCGGCGGTCTCGTCCCCGGTTTTGTCTCGGCTTCCTTCCTGGCCTCTCGATCTCCGCTCGACGGTGGTCGGCGCCTGGGCGGGCGGCGCGCTGCTGCTCTGCCTGGGCTGGGCGGTCTCCTACCTCCGCCTGAAGCGGCGTCTCCGGGCGCGGCCCGAGGTGGTGGGCGGCGGCATCTTCACGCTCCTGCACCGGCTTTCGGGAGAGCTGGGCCTGGCGCCGCTCGTCCGCCTGACCTGCTCGTCGCGGGTGCCGGTGCCGGTGGCGCTGGGCCTCGGCCGGCCGGAGATCTGCGTGCCGCCGCGCGCCCTCTCCCACCTGGAGCCCGAGCAGCAGGAGGGGATGCTGGCCCACGAGCTGGCGCACCTGGTGCGGCGCGATCCTTTCTGGCTGGTGTTCGGCCGGCTGGTGGCGGGCGCGCTCTTCTTCCAGCCGCTCAACTGGGTGGCCTGCCGCCGGCTGCGCGAGCTGTCCGAGCGGCTGTGCGACGAGTGGGCGGTGGAGCGCACCGGCCGGCCGCTGTCGCTGGCCCGCTGCCTGGCCGAGGTGGCCGGCTGGTCGGTGCGGCCGGCGGCTCTTCCCGCCCTGCCAGTACCGAGCATGGCGGACCGTCCGTCGAGCCTGGCGCAGCGCATCCGCCATCTCCTGGACCATTCTCCTTCCCCAGAGCGCCGGGTCCGGCCGGTCTGGATCGGCGCGGGCATGCTCGTCCTGCTCGCCGGCGTCGCGGCCGTGGCCCCGGGGGTCTACGCCGCGGCATCCATCGAGGAGCCCCGCGAGGAGGCCGGTTTCGCCGAGCCGGCCGAGCCCGCCGAGCCCGCGGAGCTGGCCGAGCCGGCCGACGCGGAAGAGCCGGCCGAACCCGAAGACGCCTACGAGATCGTCGAGGGCGAGATCGACGCCCGGCTCGAAGGCGAGCTGGCGGGCATGGATGCCGAGCTGGAGGCTGCGCTCGCTCCCCTGGAGGAGCTCAAGGATGACGAGCTGGCGGGGGACTTCGACTTCGATTTCGACTTCGACTTCGACGAGATGGGCCTCTCCGCTCAGGAAGCCGAAGAGATCGCGAAGATGGCCGAGGACATCTCCGAGAAGTACGCCGGCGAGTACGCGGCGCTGGCGGACTCGATGATGGCCGGCATGGAGCCCGAGCTGGAGCGCATCTCCGAGGAGGTCAACCGCAAGCTGGCTCCCGAGATCGAGCGCATTTCGGAGGAGGTGAACCGGGAGCTCGCGCCGGAGATCGAGCGCATCTCCGAGCGCGTGGCCAACGAGATGGAGCCCGAGATCGAGCGGCTCCGCGCCGAGGCCGACCGCCTGCGCCGGCAGGGCGGCCTCTCCGAGGAGGAGCGGGAGCGCATCCGCCGCGAGGCCCGGGAGATCTCCCGCCGCGCCCGTCCGAGCGAGGAGGAGATGCAGGCGATCCGCGAGATGCAGAGGAAGCACCACGACGACATGCGGAAGTTCATGGAAGACCACCGCGAGGAGATGGAGGCGATCCGCGCCGAGGCCCGGGCGCACTCCGAGGCCATGCGCGAGCAGATCCGCCAGCGGATGGAAGCCGATCCGAAGTTCCGCGAGCTGCGGGAGCGCCACCAGCGCGACATGGAGCAGATCCGCGAGCGCCACCGCGAGGAGATGCGGGAGCACCGCGACAAGATGAAGCAGGACCGGGACAAGGCCCGGGAGAAGAGGGAAAAAGAGAAGGAAGAGAAGCCGGTGTAGGGGCGGCCCTTGTGGCCGCCCTCCACCGGGGGCGCCTCCATCCGGGGGTGCCTCCACCCGGGGCACCCACGAGGGGTCCCCCTACGATCCCTTCACGCTCCGCAGCATTGCCAGGAAGTTGTCCCGCTCGGCGGCCAGGGTGGCCTCGGGTCCCGTGACCTTGAAGAACCAGGGTCCGCCGGGTCCCTCCACCACCGCGCCGTAGAGCCGCGAGCTCGGCTGCTCCGTCGCCGGTCCCGTCCCCATGTTGCTCGGCTTGAGCGTTCCGGATACGTCGATCCAGGTGACGTGATAGCCGTTGACGTCGAAGGCCTCGGGCTGCGGGTTCGAGCCGGGCGCGGGCTCCATCTGATCCACCCAGCGCTGGATGTTGGCCTCGACCCCGCCGCCGCCGCCCGGGCCGAAGTAGAAGACCACGAAGTCGCCGGCGCCGCCGGCCCCCGGGATCGTGGCCTGGGCGATCCGCATCTGGTTCGCGGGGGGCTGCTGCTGCCAGTTGGCCGGGATGTCGAACTTGACCGTCCCGTCCTGCGCCTGGCCGGCCGCGCCGCCCACCGGCTCGCCGCGCGAGCTCATGGGAGCGGGCACGCCCTGGGCCGCCGGGGGATTCTGGGCCGCGGCGTCAGGGGCAGGGGTCTCCTGGCCGCGGTTGCAGGCGGCCAGGGGCAGAAGGAGCACGGGGATCGTGAGCAGGGCTTTGCGGATCATGGGCGGAGCCTACTACAATCCCTCCCGGAAGCGCTCGGGGGCTGGTGCCTCCTGCGGTCTTCAAAACCGTTGTCCGGCGCCGGTTGCGGCGTCGGGGGTGGGTTCGATTCCCATGCGCTTCCGCCAACTTCCGGTCATGACCGCCCTTCCGAGCGCGAAAGCCAGTAACAGGCGAGCGGCGCCGGGATCTTGAGGATCGCCGCCTCCACCTTGCCAGGACGAGATCCGGCTGGGCGCAGCGGCCGAGACGGCATTCTTCAAGCACATCTTCGCCCGCTACTACCAGACAGGCGTGAGCTTCACCTATTGGCGGGGTCGCAAGAGCCTGGAAGTCGACATCCTGGCCGAGGTCCAACTTCGGCTGGTCGCCTTAGAGGGTGTCTCGAAAGTGTCCGGCCCGAGAAGCCCCGGCAGGGGCGCAGGCATAAAGCCTGGGGCTTCAGCCCCAGGTTGGGCGACCCCCACCAGAAGCCCCGGAGGGGCGTAGGCATGGCCCAGGGGCGCGCGGTTGCGGTGTCCGTGAATCCAAACCCATCAGCGTCCTCAGGTCCTCGACTTGTCAGATCGCGGCAGCGGTCGGCGAACATCAGAGACAAGGGAAACCCGGGCGTTTTCGATGGAGACCCGTAAATCCCGGGAGGTAGAAATGAGCTCGCTACAAGTCAAACCGCGGGAGCGCTCCGCGAACATCTTCATCAACTACCGCCGCGAGGACAGCGCGGGGCACGCGGGACGGCTGTTCGATGCCCTGAGCAGCCACTTTGCCGGCCGGCTGTTCATGGATGTCGACACCCTGGAGCCCGGCGTCGATTTTGTCGAGGCGATCGAGCAGGCGGTGGGCTCGTGCGAGGTGCTGATCGTCATCATCGGCCGCGAGTGGCTGACCATCGAAGACCAGGCCGGGCGCCGGCGCCTTGACAATCCCGGAGACTTCGTCCGCCTGGAGGTCGAGTCTGCTCTGGCGCGCAAGATCCGTGTAATCCCGGTCCTGGTTCAGGACGCTCCGATGCCCCGTGCCGAGGAGCTGCCGGAATCGCTCGTCCGGCTGGCGCGACGCAACGCCATCGAGCTCAGCGACGCCCGTTGGGCCTACGATGTCGATCGCCTGGCCCGCACGATTCAGGACATCCTGGAGGAAAGCCCGGCCCCCGCGCCCTCTCCGGCGCCGGTCGTGCCGGCGGCGGCGGCGAAGGCCACAGGGGGGAAGGCCTGGCCGCTCTCTCTTGCCGCTCTCGTGCTGGTGGCTGCCGTCGTGCTGGTGTCTCTGGCATGGACACGGCGGACCCCGGGCGGAAACGGCGCGCCCTCGCCGGTCCCACCTGCCAACCTGGAGGCCACCCCGGACCCTGCGGGTGTCGCGGCCATCGAGACTCCCACTGCCTCGAGCGATGGGCCCGTAACCAGGGCTGAATTGCCTCCGGCCAGGGTGCCCCCTGTCTCCGCCCCGATCCCGAAGGCCGAAGAGCGTGCGATTCCCTCCGGAAACGAGCTCTCCGCGTCCTCCACGGCGGCCGACCCGCGGGCCGAGTCTGCCCCTGCCCCGAGCTTGCAGCCGGCGCGCGCCACGATCCTGTCGCCGCAAAATGGAGAAACGGTCGGCTCGGACGTCATGGTGCAGGGCGTCGTCTTCGGACTCGGAAACCAGCAGATCTTCCTGGGCATCCGGCAAAAGGACGGCGCGATCTATCCCCGGGGGGAGCTGTTCCCGAATGCCGACGGCCAATGGTCCATCAAGCTGAGGAGCTCCAAGGAAAAAACCTTCGAGATCCTGGTGGTGGCGTCCACCAGCAAGGAAGCGAGCCAGGTCTTGAGGGATCAGCGGAGCCGGGATGACGGCCTGTCCGTCCTGCCCGAGGGAGCTTCCATCAGCAGCAGCGTCGTGACGCTGAAAAAGCAGGGAAAGCTCCGCAGCGTCCTGAATTCAAAATGATTGGATTCACACCGGCAGCACCTCGCACTCTTCCCCCACCTGCGCCGGCTCCGCGCCCGCCCGCACCCTGACCAGCGCCGTGCCCACGCCGTAGGCAGCCAGGTCATGGGAGCCTTTGGGGGAGCGGGGAGTCACCAGCAGCCGCCCCTTCCTCATCTGCACCTCCGCGGGTAGGAAGCGGTCCCGGCTCTTCGAGCCCGGGAGCGGCGCGGCCAGGGTCCCGGCGAGCGCTCCGGACCACCAGCCGTCCTCCAATCCCATCAGCCTCCTCAGGGCCGGGCGGACGAAGAGCCAGAAGGCCACCATGACCGAGGCCGGATTGCCGGGCAGGCCGAAGACGAAGCCGCCGGGGTGGGTCGCGAAGACCAGCGGCTTGCCGGGCTGGATCGCCACGGCGTCGAAATGCGCCCGGCAGCCGAGCTCGGCGAGCACCCCTTCCACCAGGTCGAGCTCTCCCATGGAGACGCCGCCGCAGAGGAGGAGGACGTCCGAGCGGAGCCCGCGCTCCACGAGCGCCTTCAGCTCGTCCACCCGGTCCGGCGCGATGCCCAGGGGCTCGAAGCGGAGCCCGATCCGCTTGCCGGCGGCCAGCAGGAAGTCGGTATGGGAATCCCGGAGCTGGCCCGGCGCAGGCTCGGTCTCCGGCGGCACCACTTCGTCGCCGGTGGTGAGGACCGCCACCGCCGGCGCCCGGTGCACGGGCACCTCGGCATGGCCGTGCGTGGCGATCAGCCCCAGGGCGCCGGGCGTGAGGAGAGCGCCAGCCGGCAGGAGAGGATCTCCGGCCCGGAGCACTTCGCCCCGGCGGCGGATGTGGGCTCCGGCCGGGGCCTCGGCCCGGAAGACGACGGTGTCCCTGCCGCCGTCGGTCTGCTCGACCGGCACCACCCGGTCTGCACCCGGCGGGATCGGGGCTCCGGTCATGATCCGGACCACGGCCGGAGGCCGCAGCTCGAAGCCGGGCGGATCGCCAGCCAGGATCGTACCCGCCACGGGCCGGGGCTCGCCCGGGGGCACCGGACCGGGGAGGGCGTAGCCGTCCATGGCGGAGACGTCCAGGCCGGGCACATCCACGGTGGCGGCCAGGGGATGGGCGAGCACCCGCCCCTCGGCCGAACGGCGGGGGAGGCTCTCCTGGGGCAGGGGGGCCAGCCGCGCTGCGATCCGCTGCCAGGCTTCGTCCGGGTGGATCATCGGCCAATGGTATACTCGCCCGACGTTTCACCAGTGATGTTGGTCCGCTGTCCATGGGAGGTGTTCCCTTGGCGACCGTCGAGCATAGCTTTCAATACCGGGGCGACCTGTCGCAGACGGCGCTGCCGGAGATCCTCTACACGATCCACCGCTTCCAGGTGCCGGGTGTGATCGAGGCTACCCGGGACGGGGTGATGAAGCGGGTCTACATCAAGGAAGGCAACGTCGTCCATGCCTCCTCGTCGGACCGGGAGGACAGCCTCGGCAACTATCTCCTGCGCACCGGCGCGCTGACGCCGCAGGTGTTCGAGGAGACCATGCGCGAGCGCGAGCGGCTCCAGAAGCGCTACGGCGTGCTGCTCATCGAGCGCGGCGTCCTCTCTCCCGCCGAGATCTACCGCTTCATCCGGCAGCAGATCGAGGCCGTGGTCTGGAGCCTCTTCTACTGGCAGGACGGCGCCGTGATCTTCAGCATCGGCGACTTCCGCGAGCCGGACTCGGTGCGCATCCAGCTCCCGATGCCGCAGGTCATCCTGCAGGGGATCAAGCGCGCTCCCAACGCCAAGGCCCTGGCCGCCCGCCTGGGCCGGAAAGAGACGGTCTTCGAACCGTGTTATCGGATGGAGGACCTGATCGAGGCCGCCCTGGACGGCGACGAGTACGGGCTCCTCAGCCTGGTGGACGGACGGCGGACCCTGTTCGACATCTGCACCCAGGGAGCCCACGGAGCGGCGGACAACGCCAAGATGATGTACGCCTTCCAGGTGCTCCAGCTCATCCGGCCTGTGCCGGTGACGGCGCCCCCCCAGTCCGGTCCGAAGCGGGAGGAGGGCACCGGGGCCATCAAGATCCGGTTCAAGACCACCGGCGACCGCTTCGGCGGTTGAGCCGGCGAAAGTTCGAGGGAACGACCTGCAATGCCGATTTACGAGTACGAGTGTCTCCAGTGTGGCAAGAGGACGGAGTGGCTGCAGCGCATGTCCGACGCGCCTCTCGCAGCCTGTCCGAATTGCGGCGGCGAGGTCCGCAAGCTGATCTCCGCGCCGTCCTTCCAGTTCAAGGGGAGCGGCTTCTACAAGACCGACTACGCCGACAAGAGCAAGACGAGCGGCGGCGGCTCCCCGGGCAAGTCGGAGAGCAAGTCCGAGAGCAGCTCGGAAGCCAAGGCGGAGAGCAAGCCGGAAGGGAAGCCGGAGAGCAAGAGCGAGAGCAAGCCGGAGAGCGCCGCGAGCGAGAGCAAGAGCACGGCGACGAAACCGTCCGAGTAGGGGCGGGGCTTGTCCCCGCCCGGG